>NZ_DDNT01000021.1:0-577 GCF_002341285.1 Methylophaga sp. UBA2513
CAAAAACGTCAGGAACGTTTTTGGACGACCAAAGGGAACTTGCGTAGCGATTTGCCCCTGGAATAGGGCAAACAAAGTAGGTCACCGATAACGGCTCCTGTGTTATCGCCATACATGACATCCCTGTAAATAACCGCCAGGCTTTTTTTATTATCTGCCGTTCAGACGTGTATACGTGAACGAAGTAACAGCCAATGGATTATGCATTTAAACTGAATGGGGTAGGAGCAAATTGAGACTGCCCTAAATTTCATAAGCTCCCTAAAAAGTCGATATGAATGGTGTAATTCTCGACTTGTACTAACTCACAGTATTTCAGCCAAGCTATTTTGATTAGTCAGTTTACTGACAGGAATAGAAAAACTGTTGGTATAATTAGCTTTTATTTCTAACATCGCGATATTTTGTACATAAAACTAGACGCCAGTCTTTATTACTGTTATTCTTACTTGCAGTTTTTAAAACCCCCTCCAAAATTAAGTTAATTCAACTCATCAATCGATGTGTTCAAGGCATTTCTATATCAAAATCCCATTCTTAGGTAATACATGAATCTGACAGAACTGAAAAAGCAGTC
>NZ_DDNT01000021.1:686-1423 GCF_002341285.1 Methylophaga sp. UBA2513
CTGACAGAACTGAAAAAGCAGTCAGCTGCTGAATTAATGGAACTGGCTCTCTCCATGAATCTTGAGGGCTTAGCAAGAAACCGAAAACAAGAACTTATCTTTGCCATAGTCAAAGCGCACTCTAAACAAGGCGAAGATGTTATCACTACAGGTGTATTAGAACTCTTACCAGATGGTTTTGGTTTTTTAAGATCACCCGAAGATTCCTACGTTGCAGGTCCTGATGATGTTTATGTCTCACCTAGCCAGATTCGTCGTTTCCACCTTAGAACTGGCGACACAATAAAAGGTAAAATTCGTCCACCCAAAGATAGTGAGCGTTATTTTGCCTTGGTTAAAGTAGAAGAAATTAACTACGAAAAACCTGATAAGTCTAGAAATAAAGTCCCTTTTGAAAATCTCACGCCGCTCTTCCCCAATGAACGTTTTACATTAGAGCGGGGGAATGGAAGTACTGAAGACCTGACAGCACGTGTTATTGATCTTGCTTCACCACTAGGCAAAGGACAACGTGGTTTGATTGTTGCTCCGCCTAAATCAGGTAAGACAATGATCATGCAGTCAATCGCACAGTCAATTGCCTCTAACTATCCTGATAGTGATCTGATTGTGTTGCTGATTGATGAGCGTCCTGAAGAAGTCACGGAAATGCAACGATCTGTCAGAGGTGAAGTGGTCTCCAGTACGTTCGATGAGCCTGCCTCACGACACGTACAGGTTGCTGAAATGGTGATCGA
>NZ_DDNT01000021.1:1598-1876 GCF_002341285.1 Methylophaga sp. UBA2513
GTTGCTGAAATGGTGATCGAGAAAGCGAAGCGCCTTGTTGAGCATAAACATGACGTTGTTATCTTACTTGACTCAATCACTAGACTCGCCCGTGCTTATAACACTGTTTCACCATCATCGGGTAAGGTTTTGACTGGTGGTGTTGATGCCAATGCCTTACAACGCCCGAAGCGTTTCTTTGGTGCGGCTCGAAATATTGAAGAAGGTGGCAGCTTGACAATCATTGCCACAGCCCTGATTGAAACTGGCTCTCGAATGGATGAAGTCATCTTCGAAGA
>NZ_DDNT01000021.1:1969-59446 GCF_002341285.1 Methylophaga sp. UBA2513
GAAGTCATCTTCGAAGAGTTCAAGGGTACTGGTAATATGGAAGTATTGCTGGAACGTAAACTTGCTGATCGTAGAATGTATCCTGCCATCAATGTGACACGTTCAGGCACGCGTCGTGAAGAACTGCTGACAACAGAAGAAGATCTCCAAAAACTTTGGATCTTGAGAAAAATTATTGCTCAGATGGAACCTGTTGAAGCCATGGAATTCTTAATGGATAGGTTAAAATCGACGAAAACAAATGTTGAGTTTTTTGATTCAATGAAACAGGGGTAATCAAACTCTGTGCTTCCACCCGCCATATTTATTATGGGGCCTACAGCAGCTGGAAAAACAGATATTGCTATCGCCCTTGCAAAGAAGTATCCAGTAGAGATCATCAGTGTCGATTCCGCGCTTGTCTATAAAGGCATGGATATCGGCACTGCAAAACCAAACCGTTCCGTTCTAAGCCACTATCCTCATCATTTAGTTGATATTGTCGAACCTCATGAGCCTTATTCTGCTGGTCAATTCAAAGAAGACGCCCTCAATCTGATGGCTGATATTTCCGCCAGAGGTAAAGTTCCTTTATTGGTTGGCGGAACAATGCTCTATTTCAGAAGTCTTCAATATGGACTTGCTGACTTGCCCCCAGCAAATATGCTTATCAGAGAAAAGCTAAATCTGGAAATTCAGCAATTGGGCATTGAAGCCTTACACAATCGGTTAAAAGAAATCGACCCAGTCTCAGCAGCACGAATACACATTAATGATCCACAGCGTTTACAACGTGCTCTGGAAGTGTATGAAGTATCGGGTAAAAGTCTGACTGAATTGACTCAAGCAAGCCATGATAGTTTTGACTATAAAGTCACTAAGATCATTGTTTCACCATTTGATAGAGCCATTCTTCACAACAGAATAGCTGAGCGATACCAGACAATGATGAATGCAGGCTTTATTGAAGAAGTGAAAACATTATTTAATCGAAATGACTGTCATGCGAACTTACCATCAATACGTGCAGTCGGTTACCGGCAGGCGTGGTCATATCTTGAAGGTAAGTACGATTATGATGAATTTGTTTATCGTGCAATTGTTGCCACACGTCAGATGGCGAAACGCCAGCTAACCTGGTTACGATCCCAGAATGATGGAATCTGGTTTGATAGTGGTTTAGCCTTGCCTATCAATGATGTAGAACGATACTTAACAGAGCAAGTACCCGAGTTGACGAATAATGCTTGACGATTCTGTTAAGGCTTTTAGAATGAGATATTAAACAGTCAAAAATAATAACAATATATGGAGTGAAAGATGGCAAAAGCACAGACTCTTCAGGACCCTTTCTTGAATGCTTTAAGAAAAGAAAATATTCCAGTTTCTATTTATTTAGTAAACGGTATCAAACTTCAAGGTCAGATTGATTCCTTCGATCAGTTTGTCATCTTACTTAAAAACTCTGTCAATCAAATGGTATACAAGCATGCTATATCAACTATCGTGCCTGCACGTAATGTTAATGTTAACCAAGAAGAATAGGAGTATTTGATTGTTCGACAGACCGGATATTCAAACAGCTTTCGATGATGCGTCAGAGAAAGAAGCTGTTGTCTTGGTTCATCTGAATTTTAATGATCCAGATTACGATGATTCTCAACAAGAGTTTATTGAATTAGTTGGCTCAACAGGTGCAGCGATTGCAGCGATTATTCAAGGAAAACGCCACCGCCCCGATCCTAAATTTTTTGCTGGTAGTGGTAAAGTTGATGAAATTGCAGAACATGTTCATGCCTCGCATGCAGCCTTAGTCATTTTTAACCATGAGTTGTCACCTAGTCAGGAAAGAAATCTTGAGCAGAAACTCAAATGCAGGGTGCTGGGCAGAACAGGTCTGATATTGGATATTTTTGCCAGAAGAGCACGTTCTCATGAAGGTAAACTCCAAGTTGAACTAGCCCAACTTCAGCATTTATCAACGCGACTAGTTCGAGGCTGGACTCACCTTGAGCGGCAAAAAGGTGGTATCGGATTGCGTGGACCTGGTGAAACACAGCTGGAGACAGACCGACGCTTACTAGGCCAACGTATCAAGTCACTTAAGAAGCGTTTGGGTAAAGTTCAGTCACAACGGGAGCAAGGCCGACGTTCACGACAGCGAGGCGGTGTACCTGTTGTGTCCCTGGTTGGTTACACAAACGTAGGCAAGTCCACATTATTTAACAAAATGACATCAGCTAAAGTTTATGCTGATGACCGATTATTTGCGACATTAGACCCAACTTTAAGAAGAGTTAAGCTACAAGAAACCGAACTCCTCATCATGGCAGATACGGTCGGTTTTATACGTGACTTACCTCATGATCTCGTCGAGTCATTTAGTTCGACACTTGAAGAGACACGTGATGCTGAACTGCTGCTACACGTCGTTGATTGTGGCGCGAATGATCGTGATGATCTTATTCATCATGTGAATGAGGTTTTAAAACAAATCGAAGCTGATGAAGTCCGCCAGGTAATTATTTATAACAAAATAGATAAGGTCGATGATATTTCACCGCGCATCGATAGAGATGATAAGGGTAATATTAACCGTATTTGGTTGTCAGCAAGAACAGGTGAAGGGCTGGAATTGTTACGAGATGCCCTACATGAATATTTTCCAGAAGAATCACTTTCTGAATATGTTGATGCCTAGATACGGTTTTGGTTGCTTATAGTGACCATGTCCGTAAAATAGGCGTGTTTGAAATAAATTCTCTGTTTTTTCAATTTGGAGAGCTACATGGCTTGGAATGAACCCGGAAACGGTGGTAAAGACCCGTGGGGTAATCGTGGCAATGATGGGCCACCTGATTTAGACGAAGTTATCCAGAATATGCAACGTAAGCTTGGTGGCATTTTTGGTGGTAAAGGTAATAATAACAATAACAACTCATCAGGTCGGGGCGGTTTCTTTGGTTTTGGTTTGATTGCCATAATTGCTTTTCTGGTGTGGATCGCCTCAGGGATATACATAGTCGACCCAGCTGAGCGTGGCGTTGTTCTTCGTTTTGGTCAATATGCCACTACAACTATGCCTGGACCACATTGGCATCTGCCGAGCCCAATTGAAAAAGTAGAAGTGGTCAACGTTGAAGAAATTCGTACAGCTGAGATTGGTTACAGAAGCGGTGGTAGTCGAGGTGGTGGCACCATTCACTCTGAGTCACTGATGTTAACTAAAGACGAAAATATTATTGATCTCAAGATTGCCGTACAGTACAGAGTACAAGATGCACCGGCGTATCTTTTCAACGTCAGAAATCCTGATGTTATTTTGCGTCAAATGATGGAAAGTGCAGTACGTGAAACAGTAGGGCGTTCAAATATGGATTTCGTCTTAACTGAAGGTAGAAGCGCGATCGCTAACAGTACTGAGCAACTCTTACAGACAATGCTTGATTCGCATGAAATGGGCTTGTTAGTCACAAGTGTGAATATGCAAGATGTTCAGCCACCCGAGCAAGTTCAAGCAGCATTTGCTGACGTAGTAAAAGCACGCGAAGATGAAGTTCGTCAAAAGAATCAGGCAGAAGCCTATTCAAATGATATCTTGCCGAAAGCCAGAGGTAGAGCGTTTAGAATTGTTCAAGAAGCTGAAGCATATAAGAGTCAAGTTATTGCAAAAGCAGAGGGTGATGCGAGCCGTTTCACTCAAGTCATGACGGAGTTTAATAAAGCACCCGACATTACAGCTGAGAGACTATACCTTGATACAATGGAATCCGTGTTTTCTAAGAGCCAAAAAGTGATGGTTGATATGGAAAATGGCGGTAGTAATGTACTTTATCTACCATTAGACCGCATGAATCGTCGTAACAGCAGTCCAACACAACTGGATTTAGATAGCTTTAATTATCCGTCATCTACGTCGGCTAATACTTCATCTTCAAACAAAAGCTCATCAAGCGATGATGCTCGTAGCAGAGGAGGTCGCTAAATGAGTTCCCGTTTGACACTGATTTTAATTTTACTGGCACTAGCTGTCATCACTTTATCATCATCTATTTTTGTTGTTGATGAGCGTCAAAAAGTACTTCTGCTCAGATTAGGTCAGATTGAAAAGGCTGACTTTAAGCCAGGTATTCATTTCAAAACACCTTTTGTCACAGATGTTCGTAAGTTTGATGCTCGTGAAATGGCACTCGATGCACAACCTGCTAGATACCTGACAGGTGAGAAAAAGAATGTCATAGTCGACTCTTTCATCATTTGGCGTATCAGCGATGTGGCGACCTATTTCAGATCCATGAGTGGTGACGAAGACCGTGCGGCATCGCGATTATCACAAATCATCAAGGATGGTTTGCGTGCAGAGTTTGGACGTAAGACAATTCAAGAAGTCGTGTCTGGTGACCGTGTGGCAATGGTTCAGGATATTCTGACAGAAGCTAACCGTGTAGCCGAAGGCTTTGGTATTTCTATCTCAAATGTGCGTATAAAACGTATTGATTTGCCTTCTGAAGTCAGTACATCTGTTTATACACGTATGGAAGCTGAGCGTGAACGTGTTGCAAAAGAGCTGCGTTCACAAGGTGCTGAAGAAGCGGAAAAAATTCGTTCAGATGCTGATCGTCAGCGTGCCGTTATTATTGCCGAAGCAAGACGTCAAGCAGAAGAGTTACGTGGTGAAGGTGACGCCAAAGCCACGGATATCTATGCTAGAGCGTTCGGTGAAAATGAAGAGTTCTATTCCTTATATCGTCGACTATCAGCATATAAAAATGTGTTTAATGGTGACGACATGCTGGTCATTGAACCCAAAGGTGACTTCTTCAAACGTTTTAACGATGCTGAACTTCCTGTGAAGTGAGCGGAGAATTAGGCCATAGTCTTCTCGTAGCAACGGCATTAGTACTGATTATCGAAGGTATAATGCCGTTTCTCAATCCGACTATGTTTAAACGCGCTTTACTACAAACGGCAAGCATGAGCGATACTCAAATTAGACTAACTGGTTTGATATGCATGCTTGTCGGCTTGATTTTTTTGTACTGGATAAATTAACTCATAATGACTATAAAAGAGAGCTGGCTGCTACCTGAAGGTATTGATGAGCTTATGCCTCAAGAAGCAACTCAACTTGAGAATATGCATCGAATACTGGTCGACTTCATGCGAGGTTGGGGGTATCAGCTTGTTGTTCCACCCTTAGTTGAGTATCTGGACTCACTGCTGACTGGTACGGCCAAAAGTTTAGATATACAAACATTTAAGCTGACGGACCAAATGTCCGGCAGAATGCTGGGTATACGGGCAGACATGACACCACAAGTGGCCAGAATTGCTGCCCACAAGCTACGTCATCAATCAGATATTCTTCGATTGTGCTACATAGGTAGTGTTCTTCATACTTTACCTACCGGATTGGATGGGGTCAGAAATCCCATTCAGCTAGGTGCTGAAATCTATGGTCATGCGGGACCTGAGAGTGATATTGAAAGCATTGAGCTGATGGTTGAGCTTCTAAAAAAATCTGGCGCAGTATCAAAGATAGCGTTGGATATCGGTCATGTTGGTGTTTATAGAGGATTAGCCGAGTTTGCTGGTCTGACAGAAAGCCAAGAGCAAGAATTATTTTCTGCTTTACAACGAAAGGCTGCTACCGATATATCCGCCCTGTTAGACAGTTATCAGATTAGTAATGATGCTAGGCAAATGTTGCAAGAATTGTCTGAATTAAATGGTGATAAATCTGTCTTGCCACGAGCTGAATCTGTATTAAAGAATGCACCAAAATCAGTGCAGCTTGCATTAAGTACGCTTGAACAAATTGCTGACGCGCTTACGCAGCGAATCCCAGATATTGCAATTAACTTCGATCTTGCTGAACTGCGCGGATATCATTACCACACGGGCGTGGTGTTTGCAGCTTACAAACCGGAATCATCTTATGCTATTGCAGCAGGTGGTCGCTATGATGATATAGGTGAAGCCTTTGGTCTGGCTCAGCCAGCAACGGGATTTAGTCTTGACTTGAAGAAGCTGGCGACACAGCTCCCTGCTGGATCATTCAATCAGGAAACAATAGGTGTTGAGTGGGCTGAAGACAGCCATCTTCACGCCACTGTCAAATCATTACGTGAATCAGGAAAGGTGGTCATTTATCAATTTCCTGGCTCTCAGACATCCACCACACATACATTGGTAAAACAAAATGGTCACTGGCAAGTGACTGAAATAGGAACACAAACTCGTGGCTAAAAATATAGTTGTAATTGGCTCCCAGTGGGGCGATGAAGGTAAAGGTAAATTAGTCGATTTACTAACGGATAATGTCTCTGCTGTAGTACGTTTCCAAGGTGGTCATAATGCTGGTCACACACTGGTTATTGATGGCAAAAAAACGGTGTTGCATTTGATTCCATCTGGCATTCTCCGTGAAAACGTTCAATGCTTGATTGGTAATGGTGTTGTGGTTTGTCCTGAAGCACTATTGAAAGAGATGGCAGAGCTTGAGTCCAACGGGATTCCTGTACGTGAACGCTTAAAAATCAGTGCGGCCTGCCCATTGATTTTGCCTTATCATATCGCTTTGGATAAGGCGCGTGAGTCACGCTTAGGTAAAGCCGCTATCGGCACAACAGGTAGAGGTATTGGTCCCGCATATGAAGACAAAGTTGGCCGTCGAGGTCTACGTGTCGGTGACTTAATGAATGAAAAAGCCTTTGCTGAAAAACTAAAAGAAGTCATTGAGTTTCATAACTTTTCATTAGTTAATTATTATCAAGTAGCACCTGTTGATTATGTAACTGTATTAAAAGATACACTCGCAATGCGTGATGTCTTAATCCCACTTATTGCTGATATCCCAGCGATGCTTCAGGGGTATCATAAAGCGGGTGACAATGTCATGTTTGAAGGTGCACAAGGTGCTTTGTTAGATATTGACCACGGCACATACCCTTATGTTACTTCGTCCAATACAACAGCGGGAGGCAGTGCAACTGGCTCTGGTGTAGGTCCTTGTCATATTGATTATGTTCTTGGTATTACAAAAGCTTATGCCACGCGTGTCGGTGGTGGACCATTTCCATCTGAGTTGTTTGATGAAACTGGAAAATATCTGGCTGATAAAGGCATGGAAAAAGGTGCCACAACCGGACGTGACCGCCGCTGTGGTTGGTTAGATATGGTGGCACTGAATCGTGCTAGTTGGATAAATAGTATCACGGGACTATGTCTGACCAAGCTAGACGTGCTTGATGGTATCGAAACTATTCGTCTATGTGTTGCCTATGAAAAAGACGGTCAACCTGTCGATATCTTACCGTTGAGTGCAGATGAGTTCGAAGGTTGTGAGCCTGTATACATTGATATGCCGGGTTGGAAAGAGTCTACTTTGGGCATCACTGAATATAGTGAACTGCCTGAAAATGCCCGTGCCTATATAGAAAAAGTGGAAAGCCTCGCCGGTGTGCCAATTGATATTATCTCAACCGGCCCTGACCGACGCGAAACGATTGTTAGACGAGATTTATTCGAAGTCTAGACTTATAAAAAGCCCTCAAATGAGGGCTTTTTTTATGACTCTTTGGGCGAAACAGCCGCCATCAATGCTGAGTAATCAGTGTTATCAAGTCCCATATCCAGCGTTTTCTGTAGCAGTAGCTCAATGCCTTTGAGTGCACTTGTGTCCAGGCCTAGTTCGTTGGCAACGGTTAAGAAGAGGCGAGTGTCTTTTGCGAGATGTTTGGTTGGGAAGTTGGGTGCCGAGAAATCCCTATCCACCATTCGAGTCAGTTTTTTATCAAAAGTGGGTGCATATAGGGCACTATCACGCATAATTTTCATAAACTGTTCAGTGGCAATGCCTTCTTTTTCGACTAAGGCCAAACTCAATGCAAAGCTGGCTGTCAGGCCTGCGATTAACTGATTCATAGCGAGTTTAACAGTCGCTCCTTGTCCAATTTCGCCTATGTATTGTGGTTCATGGCCAATCAACTCAAGTAATGGCAGTGCCGTATTAAAGTCAGATTTTTCACCTGCAGCCATTAAAATTAATTTGCCACTGCCTGCCTCAGGTAAACTGCCAAGTACAGGACACTCAAGATATCGACCGCCTGTCGTTTTTACACGATTGGCAAGTTCGCGTGACTCTTCAGGTGCGATTGTGCCCATCTGTATAATCAGACAGTTTTTAAACGTCTCAGTGTTGATATCGTCCAGTACAGAGTTGATGGCTTTTGCATCACTTAAAAAAAGTAAACAAATATCACACTGCTCAACTAGAGCTTGCGCAGATGTCGCTACAGCAGCGCCTCGAGCCTTTAACTCATCACACTTTTCAAGGCTGCGATTAAACACGACCAGTGGTTGATTCTCAGCTAATAAATGATGTGATAAGGCTTGCCCCATCAGGCCTGTTCCAATTAATCCTATTTTCATAAGCTATGATTTAATCCTTATGCGAATAAAACTGTCACTATGCCATAGATGCCAGCGACGTTGTGAGATAGAATAATGTCCCATTTTACAGTAGATACAGGGGAATACTGTGTACAATAAAAACATGACCATCGCTGGCTTTGACGATGACGTGTTCAATGCAATCGCTGCGGAAGATAAACGTCAAGAAGATCACATCGAACTGATCGCTTCAGAAAACTACACGAGCCCTCGTGTAATGGAAGCTCAGGGCTCATCTTTAACCAATAAATATGCTGAAGGGTATCCTGGCAAACGTTATTATGGTGGTTGTGAACATGTTGATACAGTAGAAGCTATTGCCATTGAACGTGCGAAATCGTTGTTTGGTGCTGATTATGCTAACGTTCAGCCACATTCTGGTTCACAAGCTAATGCTGCAGTTTATCTCGCTTTATTACAAGCTGGTGATACTATTTTAGGCATGAGTCTGGCACATGGTGGTCATCTGACACATGGCGCTAAAGTCAGTGCTTCAGGAAAAATCTATAACTCAGTTTCATATGGCTTGAATGCTGAAACCGGCGAAATTGATTATGATGAAGTCGAGCGTTTAGCAAAAGAACATCAACCAAAAATGATCGTAGCTGGTTTTTCTGCCTACTCTCGTGTAGTGGATTGGCAACGTTTTCGTGATATCGCTGATGCAGTCGGCGCTTATTTACTGGTTGATATGGCCCACGTAGCAGGGCTGGTTGCCGCAGGTTTATATCCTAACCCGGTGCAAATTGCTGATGTCACAACGACAACAACGCATAAAACATTACGTGGTCCACGTGGTGGTTTGATTCTGGCAAAAGCCAACCCTGAGATCGAGAAAAAACTTAACTCGGCTGTTTTCCCTGGTTTCCAAGGTGGTCCTTTAATGCATGTGATTGCAGCTAAAGCAATTGCCTTCAAAGAAGCCATGCTGCCTGAGTTCAAAACCTATCAGGATCAGGTCATCAAAAATGCACGTGTGATGGCTGATGTGTTTATGACACGTGGTTATGACGTTGTCTCAAATGGTACTGATGACCATTTATTCCTAGTCAGTTTTATAGAAGCTGGCCTGACAGGTAAAGATGTCGATGCCTGGTTAGGCGCTGCTCATATCACGGTCAATAAAAATGCGGTTCCAAATGATCCACAATCACCTTTTGTGACATCAGGTATCCGTGTTGGTACACCTGCTGTGACGACTCGCGGTTTTAAAGAAGAAGAGTGTCGCGATCTGGCAAACTGGATGTGTGATGTCATTGACGCAGCGGGAAGTGAACAGGTGATTAACGATGTGAAGAGTAAAGTAAAAGCGGTTTGTGATCGTTTGCCTGTTTACTCATAAATAACCTCACGGAAACACTATGCGCTGTCCATTTTGTGGTGCAGATGACTCAAAAGTTGTGGACTCACGACTGTCGGCGGAAGGTGATGCCATCCGCCGACGTCGTATGTGCGTCGAGTGTAATGAACGCTTTACCACGTACGAAACGGCTGAATTAAGTCTGCCAAGATTGATTAAACGTGATCGCTCACGTGAGTTATTTGATGAAAATAAATTACGTGCCGGATTTATGCGAGCACTGGAAAAAAGGCCCGTCAGTATTGATGCCGTCGATACAGCCGTCAAAACTATTACTCGGCGACTGTGGGCAACGGGTGAGCGTGAAGTCGATAGTCGCTTGGTTGGCGACTGGGTGATGGATGCACTTCGTGAATTAGATGAAGTCGCGTACGTGCGTTTCGCCTCTGTCTACCGAAGTTTTCAGGATGTGAATGCCTTTCGTGAAGAAATTGAACGAATGGAAAATAAATCAGAACCGGACGATAAAAAATAAAGATGTTTATCTGCACTGATATCATGCTCTTACTGATAGTCAGTGTTTTATATCTTGTTGTATTCGATATGAATACATTGTTATTTCATTTTAAGAGAAATGACCATGGCTTCTGCTGAATTTTATATGGCAAGAGCCATTGAGCTTGCCAAAAATGGACTATACACGACTGACCCTAACCCTCGGGTTGGTTGTGTCATTGTGAGAGATAATCAGATTGTTGGTGAAGGCTGGCATCAGCGGGCAGGAGAGAGTCACGCTGAAGTAAACGCTCTACACCAAGCGGGTGAGCAGGCTAGAGGGGCGGACTGTTATGTCACGCTTGAACCCTGTAGCCATTATGGACGTACACCGCCTTGCGCTGATGCTCTGGTTAATGCTGGTGTGAAACGCGTTTTTATAGCGATGACTGATCCTAATCCCGTTGTTTCAGGTTCAGGCATACATCGCCTGAGAGAGGCGGGGATAGAGGTCCACACCAAACTGTTGAGCTCTGAATCAGAGAAGTTGAATCCTGGTTTTTCCTATCGTATGCGTCATGGTCGACCGTATATCAGAAGTAAAGTCGCCATGAGCCTTGATGGCCGAACAGCTATGGCATCGGGTGAGAGTAAGTGGATAACCGGCCCTGAAGCCAGACAGGATGTACAAAATCTGCGCGCGCGCAGCTCAGCCATTATGACTGGAATTGGTACGATACTCGCGGACGATCCGCAGTTAAATGTCCGTTTTTCTGCAGATCATGATAATTGGTACCCTTTTGGTCAGAAGATCCGACAACCGCTCAAAATCATTGTGGATAGTGATGGACGATTGCCTGCGAGTGCTCAAATTCTCAAAGAGGGTAAAGTACTGGTGATTACGGCCAATGATATTACTATCGCGGAGCCAGCCGAATGTTTAGTTTTGCCCTCTATAGACCAGAGTATCGATCTGAATGCGTTGATGGCGGTACTGGCACAACGTGAAATCAATGAGTTGATGATTGAAGCCGGCGGCGTCTTGAATGGGGCGTTGTTGAAAGCAGGTTTAATCGATGAATTAGTCATATACATGGCCCCCAAAATTATGGGCGATATGGCACGTGGTGTGTTTCATTTACCTGAGATGATGACAATGTCTCAGAATATTTCCCTAACAATTGATGATATCCGAGCAGTAGGTAAGGATTGGCGTATCACTGCAAGACCAATATATAACGAGGAATCTTAATTCATGTTTACAGGCATTATTGCAGCCATGGGACAGGTAACGTCTATCACCCCAAGTGGTGGCGATATGAGATTGAAAGTGGCGACCCAAAAATTAGACTTATCTGATGTCAGTCTTGGCGATAGCATTGCTATTAATGGTGTCTGTCTGACTGTGGTTGAACTTGATCAGTCTCATGTGAGTTTTGATGTATCAAAAGAGAGTCTCGAGCGAACTGCACTGTCACAGATTACTGAAGGCTCACCCGTTAATCTTGAAAAAGCGCTTGCTGTAGGCGATCGTCTCGGTGGACATATGGTGAGTGGCCATGTCGACGGTCTTGGTAAGGTGTTAGAGATGTCACCGTCTGCGCGCTCAGTACAGTTTCGAATGGAAGTACCCGCCAATTTGGAACGCTATATCGCTAAAAAAGGTTCTGTGACGATTGATGGTGTGAGTCTTACGGTGAATGAGGTTGGAGCGGGCTGGTTTGAAATCAATATCATTCCCCACACTATGCAGGAAACCATTATTAAGGAATATAAAGTGGGTACGATTGTGAATTTGGAAGTCGACTTGATTGCTCGATATCTTGAGCGTTTGTTACCTGGACTCGACCCTGTATACGCCAGAGAAACATTGTCAGGAAACAGTGATACTTAATATGCAACTCAACAGCACAGAAGAGATTATTGACGATCTCAGACAGGGAAAAATGGTCATCATTATGGATGATGAAGATCGTGAAAATGAGGGTGACCTCATTATGGCTGCAGAAAAAGTCACACCAGATGCCATTAATTTTATGGCACGGTTTGGGCGTGGTTTGATTTGTCTGACGCTAACGGAAAATCGTTGTCGTGAATTACGATTACCACTGATGGTCAGTGACAATCAGACGCCTTATTCCACTAACTTCACTGTCTCCATTGAAGCGGCAGAAGGAGTGACGACTGGTATTTCAGCGGCCGACCGTGCTTTAACCGTGCAAGTCGCAGTTGATCCTGATTCACGACCTGATGATTTGGTTCAACCAGGCCATATTTTCCCCTTAAAAGCACAGCCGGGTGGGGTGTTAACACGAGCTGGTCACACGGAAGCTGGCTGTGATCTCGCTCAGCTTGCCGGCTTATCTCCAGCAGCTGTCATTGTTGAAATTTTAAATGATGATGGCAGTATGGCCAGGCGCCCAGACTTGGAAACCTTTGCACAAAAACATGATCTGAAAATTGGTACGATTGCTGACCTGATAAGTTATCGACTTGAAAATGAAATGACCGTCGAAAAATTATCTCAATGTCAGTTTCCTACTGAGTATGGTGATTTTCAGCTATACAGCTTTCAGGATTCAGTCAATTCTCAGGTCCATCTAGCCCTCACCTATGGTGATATTACTCCTGATGAAGAAACGTTGGTTCGCGTGCATATGGCAGACCCACTCAGTGATATTTTAGGCTCGGTCAGGGAGCCGACACATTGGCCAGTTCCTCAAGTGCTGAAACAAATTCAACAAGCGGGTAAAGGTATTCTGGTTGTTTTGAGGTTACCGGCTCAGAATAAACAGTTAGCGGCCAAAATTGCACGTTATGAACGAGAAGACCGTGATGAGAGCCCTTTACCTGTTAAGGGGGGCTGGGATCTGCGTACATTTGGTGTTGGTGCACAAATTTTGTCAGCATTAGGCGTGAAAAAAATGCGCGTGATGGGGACACCCACGAAGTTGACTGGTGTTTCAGGATTTGGACTTGAGTTAGTGGGTTATCTGGAAGCTGACGAGACTGAGTAAGCATGCCTAAATTATTTGTCGTGGCGGGTGAGGCTTCTGGTGATGCCCATGCCGGCAGAATGCTAAAAGCCTTAAAACAACACCGGCCGGATATTTCTGTTTCCGGTATCGGTGGTGAGACCATGCGTGAAGCGGGTGTGGATATTATCACCGATTTTGCTGAGCTTGCTGTCATGGGCCTGGTTGAGGTCATTAAACGCTACTCTCATATCAAAGCTGTTTTTGATAAAACCGTTGAACATTTAGCTTCAAGTAAACCTGACGCATTAATATTAGTCGATTACCCTGGGTTTAATCTAAAGCTAGCTAAAAAAGCGCATGAATTGGGTATTCCGGTTATTTACTATATCAGCCCTAAAATATGGGCCTGGCGGGCTGGGCGAATCAAAGCCATAAAGCGTTATGTTGATCTGATGCTGGTGTTGTTTCCATTTGAACAGTCGCTTTATGAAAAAGCCGATGTGGCTGTGAAATGTGTTGGTCATCCCTTAGTTGATGCAGTACATTCAGACTGGACTTCTGAACAGGCCAAGTCGCATTTTTCCCTTGATATGAAAGCGCCTGTCTTAGGCTTGTTTCCTGGCAGTCGTCGGAGTGAGGTGGAAGCATTATTGCCAGTGATGTTAGCGACCGCCGAGCATATTCAACAACGTGATAATTCTGTGCAGGTTATTTTACCCTTAGCACCTGGGCTAGATCGGACGTTAATTGAGCCATATTTATCAGAAACGGCGGTGAAAGTGGAGGTCATTTCTGGTGAGTTTTATGATGTCGTTCGTAGCTGTGATGCGATTGTAGCGGCATCGGGTACTGTCACTCTGGAAATTGCTTTGTTAGGTGTACCGCATTTAATTACTTACCGGGTTGCGCCACTGACTTACCAGATTCTCAAACGACTGGTAAAAATTCCTTACGTGGGTTTATGTAATATTGTGACCGGAAAAAATGTCGTCACTGAGTTATTACAGAGCCAGGTGTCGGTAGCTGAGTTAGCGCCACGGTTATTATATTTTCTGACCGCAGCAGAAGCCCAACAACAGGCCCATATTGTTCAAGAACAAGTGCTTAAAGCGCTCGGGCCCAGCGGTGGCGCTGACAACGCTGCCAGAGCCGTTATTTCTTTTATTGATACTCATCATTCATGACAAATACGCTTATTATCGCCGGCGTTGATGAAGTTGGACGTGGCCCATTAGCCGGGCCCGTAGTGACTGCTGCTGTCATACTGAATCCTGATAACCCAATTGTAGGCTTGGCTGATTCAAAAAAACTCACTGAAAGACGAAGAGAGAGTCTGGTACCTCTAATCAAAGAGCATGCTTTAGCCTGGGCAATGGGACGAGCTGAGCCAGATGAAATAGACGAGCTAAATATTCTTCAGGCCAGTTTAATTGCGATGAAAAGAGCCGTTGAAGCCTTATCTATAGTCCCAGAACACGTGCTCGTTGATGGTATACATGCCCCTAAGCTTAATTGTCCCGTCACTACCATTATCAAAGGTGATCAATCTGAGCCCGCTATTGCGGCCGCTTCAATCTTAGCTAAAGTCGCACGTGACCAAGAAATGATTGCACTGGAGGAACGGTATCCAGGCTATGGTTTTGCTAAGCATAAAGGCTATCCAACCAAGCAGCATCAGCAAGCACTTCTGACGCTAGGGGTGACGGATATTCATAGACGTTCATTCGGCCCTGTTCATAAGGCATTATCACTGTAATGCCATTATATAAATCATAGAAAAATGGATGAGCGTGGTATTATTCAAAACTTATGCTGTCGTTAAATAAAATTTTCAACAAATTGGTGAGAGGCAAAAACGGTCAACATCCGCAACAAGGACGCGAACCGTTAATTATCCCTCGCAGTGAACACACCATATCGCGTAAACAGATTAGTCAACATGCACTCAAAGTGCTGTATACCTTGAAAGAGGGCGGCTATGATGCTTATCTCGTCGGTGGGTGTGTACGCGATCTTTTGCTAGGTTATGAACCAAAAGACTTTGATGTAGCCACCAATGCCTCGCCAGAACAAGTGCATGCGCTATTCAAACGCAGCCAGTTGATCGGACGACGATTTAAGCTGGTTCATGTTCGGTTTGGACGTGACGTCATAGAAGTCGCTACTTTCCGGGCGCCACCTGAGGCTAAACAACATGTTGATACTCAGGGCCGCATTATGCAGGACAATGTGTTTGGCACTTTAGAACAAGATGCCTGGCGACGTGATTTTACGATCAATGCGCTCTATTACAATATAAAAGATTTTTCTATCATCGATTACACTGGCGGAATGGCCGATCTCAATGCGGGCCTTATCCGTTTAATTGGCGATGTTGAAACACGTTATCGTGAAGATCCTGTTCGCATGTTAAGAGCCTGTCGCTTTTTAGCTAAGCTTGGCTTAAAGCTGGATAAAGATACAGAGCAAGGTATTTTTGATTGGGCACATTTGATTCGGGATATCCCGCCGGCAAGGCTGTTTGATGAAACACTAAAACTGTATCTGAGTGGCCAGGCTGCCATGACACATGAATTACTCTGTCATTACGGTCTGTTTGAGCATCTCTACCCACAAACCGCTGCGTTGTTGCATGAAGAACAAGACGGTTATCCAAGAACGATGCTGATGAAGGCATTAGAAAATACGGATATTCGTATCGCAGCCGGTAAGCCAGTGACACCAGCGTTTTTGTTTGCAGCAATATTATGGGAGCCAGTGCGGCAGCGTACGGTTTTATTGATGACTAATGGCATGCCAGAAATTCCAGCGATGCAGCGTGCATCATCTGAAATTATTGGAGAACAGATCCAACGTGTTGCTGTTCCCAAGCGTTATAGTCTGGTCACCCGAGATATTTGGACTTTGCAGCCCCGCCTATTGAAGCGTCAGGGAAAAAGAGCATTCAAAACATTATTGCATCCCAAGTTTCGTGCTGGATATGACTTTTTAGCATTAAGAGCTCAAGCTGGTGAACCGTTGAGTGAAACGGTAGATTGGTGGACAAAATTTCAGACAGAAACAGTGAAACAGCAACAGTCCATGGTCGATGCTCTGGGCAAAGAGGGCAGCGTCAAAAAGCCTCGCCGTAGACGCCGTAGACGACCCGCAGCGAAAAAGTCGGAACAAAATTGATGCAGGTTTTTATTGGATTGGGAAGTAATTTAGACGACCCGCAGACACAAATTTTGACAGCGATAGAAGATATAAAAAAACTCGAAGATACACGTCTTTTACATCAATCATCGCTTTATCATAGCCCGCCAATGGGGCCTCAGGATCAGCCGGATTATGTGAATGCGGTTGTCGAGGTGGATACAGCATTGCCGCCACATGTATTGCTTGATAACCTGCAACAACTTGAACAGAAACATGGCCGGGTGAAGAAACGCCATTGGGGCGAACGCACGTTGGATCTCGATATCTTGGTGTATTCCGATTATGTTATTGATGATGACAGACTCAAGGTGCCTCATCCAGGCTTAAGCGAACGGGCTTTTGTTGTCTATCCATTAGCCGAAATTGTTGCTGACTTAACTATTCCTGGACAAGGTCAGCTATCAGTAATCAAGCAAAACTGTCCTTTAGATGGCTTGAGAAAAGTGGAAACGCATAAATAATGAATCACTCACTATCACATCGTTATATTGTGGTTGAAGGACCTATCGGCGTAGGTAAAACGCATCTGGTAAAACGTCTGGCTGAGAGTTTTTCCGGCTCTGTTCTACTCGAACAGCCAGAACAAAATCCTTTTCTGGAAAAATTTTACCTTTATCCCAAACAATCCGCTCTTCCAACACAGCTCAGTTTTTTAATGCAACGCGTTAAGTTGGGTAAAACACTCAATCAAGATGACTTATTCAACGACTTGCACATCGCTGATTTCATGGTAGAGAAAGATAAGTTATTTGCTCAAATTTCCTTAGATGACGATGAGTTAGCGCTCTATAATATGGTTTATGATAATTTAACGTTACACCATAGAACCCCTGATTTAGTCATCTATCTGCAAGCATCATTGCCAGTGTTGAAATCGCGTATTGCTCAACGTGGCATTAGCTATGAGCAACACGTGGAAGAGGGCTACCTGAAACGGTTAGCTGATACGTACGCGGATTTTTTCCACTATTACGATGCGTCGCCGTTATTGATTGTGAATGCTGAACAAATTGATCTAGTGAATGGTGATCAAGATTATCTGCAATTACTTGAACAAATCTGCAGTATTCAAAGTGGTCGTCATTATTACAATCCATTACCCGTCTCAGAGAAGAAATAATCATGAGCCGTATTAGTCTTAAACATCTGCGTCAAATGAAAACGGCGCAAGAAAAAATTGCTGTACTCACTGCGTATGATGCGAGCTTTAGTTACGCACTTGAGCAAGCCGGTGTGGATGTTCTACTAGTAGGTGATTCTTTGGGAATGGTTATCCAGGGACAAGAGAGTACAGTTCCTGTAAGTGTTGACGATATGATTTATCACACGGCTAATGTGATCCGCGGTAGTGATAAGTTATTTGTCATCGCTGATATGCCGTTTATGAGTTATGCCAACGCTGAACAAGCTATCAAAAACGCTGCTCGCCTGATGGCTGAAGGCGGCGCTCAAATGGTCAAACTGGAAGGTGGCGCCGTCATCACCGATACAGTTAAACAGCTAACTGCACGTGGCATACCCGTATGTGGACATTTAGGGTTATTACCTCAGTCAGTTCATCGGTTAGGTGGTTACATCGTGCAGGGTCGTGAAACACAGGCCGCAGAAGAATTGATTGCCGATGCCATCAGTCTGCAAGAAGCTGGTGCAGATATGCTGGTATTGGAATGCGTACCGGCAACCTTAGGGGCCGTTGTATCCAAACAGTTGGATATTCCTGTGATAGGTATTGGTGCTGGTAGCGACTGTGATGGGCAGGTGTTGGTAATCTATGACATGTTGGGCTTAACGCCTGGCCGAAGACCACGCTTCAGTCACGACTTTTTAGCGGATACTGGCTCAATACAAGCCGCTCTGACAAGCTATGTACAATCGGTGAAATCAGGTGCATTTCCTAATGCGGAGCAGCAGTTCTAATGGCGATAGCAGAAAACTTGGGAGCATTACGAACCCGCATCAAAAGTTGGCGTCAACAGAATGAAGTGATTGCATTAGTACCGACAATGGGCAATCTGCATGAAGGTCATCTCTCTTTAGTACAAAAAGCGCGTGAGCTGGCGGATCGCGTTGTCGTCAGCATTTTTGTGAATCCGCTGCAGTTCAATGATAAACAGGATCTTTCTGATTATCCCCGAACATTGAATGAAGATATCCAGTTATTGAGTGAACTCGATTGTGAGCTGATTTTTACGCCGACTGAGGAAATGATTTATCCGAATGGTATGGCATCGTTAACCAAAGTCATTGTTCCTGGTGTCGATGATAAGCTCTGCGGCAAAGGTCGTCCTGGCCACTTTGATGGCGTCGCTACCGTTGTAACAAAACTATTCAATATGGTGCAGCCTGATATTGCCATTTTTGGTGAGAAAGATTACCAGCAATTAATGTTAATCAAGAAACTGGTGGCGGACTTAAATTTGTCGGTAGATGTGATTGGCGTGCCAACAAAAAGGCATGAGAGTGGACTGGCCATGAGTTCCAGAAACAGCTTATTGAACCAAAAACAATTAGTTCAAGCGCCGTTGATCTATAAAACACTGCTGTCAATGAAGCAAGCTATTGAAGAAGATGGCCTTACTGACTTCCATCAACTTTGTGCGACGGCGAAAGAAGAGTTACAAAAAGCGGGACTGGAACCTGAGTATGTCGATATTCGTCGCGCAAATGATCTGGAACTGGCTAATGCCAATGACAAACACATTCGTATTTTTGTGGCTGCAAGGCTGGGAAGCGTAAGATTAATAGATAATATTGCCTGTGACCTTGCCTGATTTTTGTTAAAAAGCGATAATATTGGGCTATTTCATAAGAACATTCTGGCTATGCAACTGACCTTTTTAAAAGCAAAATTACATCGTGCTTGTGTGACTCATTCCGAGTTGGAGTATGAAGGCTCGTGTGCAATTGACGGTAAGTTACTGGAAGCCGCTGGTATTCATGAATATGAGCAAATCCAGATTTACAATGTCGCCAACGGCGAACGTTTTACTACCTACGCTATTCGCGCAGAAGATGGTTCAAATATCATTTCAGTCAATGGTGCAGCTGCCCATAAAGCTTCCCCAGGCGATCGTTTAATTATTTGTGCATTCGCAACACTTGATGCCAAAGAAGTCGAAAACTTTAAGCCAACACTGGTGTATCTCGACGAAAAAAACGATATCACACACATGCGTCACGCTATTCCTGTTCAAGCTGCATAAAAAGAAACGAGTACTAAATCAATGGAAAGATTGTTTGAAAAAGCGCTCTGGAATAGTCGTTTTGTTGTACTGATAGCTGTTATCGCTAGTCTGATTACCGCATTAGCCATGTTTTATATGGCAACGGTTGATGTCTATTATTTACTTTCTCATCTTGGCGAATACATGTCACCTGATCTGATTGGTGATGCCAGAAAGGATTTTCGTGCTGAAACCGTGGCACACGTCGTTGAGGTGATTGATGGCTATTTGCTGGCGACCGTACTGTTTATCTTCTCTCTGGGCTTGTATGAGCTGTTTATCAGTAAAATCGAAGAAGCAGAAGAGAGTGAGAACTCAAAAGTATTAGCTATTCACAGTTTGGATGATCTAAAAGCACGTTTAGGCCGTGTTGTTTTGATGATTCTGATTGTTAACTTTTTCGAACATGCCATTAGCATGGACTTTCACGGTCCGCTTGATTTGCTGGCGCTTGCTGGTGGTATTGGCCTTATCGCACTGGCTTTATACTTCTCCCACGCTGACGACCACTAATCGTCACAAAAACGTCATTAAAACGTTATAAGGCTGTCATATCTTCTCTCTATGCTTGCAAGCTGTCTGCAAGCATAGAGAGAAAACATGCTCAATATCGAACAAGCCGTTCAACAAAAATTTCCTAAATTCGAACGCTCCCGTCCTTGGATAAAAAAATCGACGATTAGCTTTCTGCGTAAAATTACACACGAGCAGGAAGTGAATCGATTCCTCGAGTTGCATCAGGATTTAAAAGGCTTCGATTTTATTGAGCAGGTGCTGGATTATTTCAATTTCAGTTACAGCATTAGCCACCGTGATCGCAATAATATTCCGGCAACAGGGCGGGTGGTCATTGTTGCTAATCATCCACTGGGTGCGCTGGATGGTTTGTCATTATTAAAATTGGTTGGTGAAGTCCGCCGTGATGTCAAAATCGTCGCAAACGATATGTTAATGAATTTTAACGCGGTCGACTCTTTGTTCTTACCTGTCGATAATTTATCGAAATCCACACGCAAAAGTAGTATTTCTCGCATTATTGATTCTCTGAATAATGAAGAAGCAGTGATTGTTTTCCCGGCGGGTGAAGTATCGCGCATTCGTCCTAGTGGTGTACGTGATGGTAAATGGAATACCGGTTTTCTGAATTTTGCTAAGAAAACCAACTCACCTATTCTGCCTATCTATGTCGGTGCCAGAAACTCTTCCTTGTTCTACAGTGCATCCATGGTCTATAAACCACTTTCTGGCATGATGTTGGCGCATGAGATGTTTAATAAAAACTCAAAGAACATCACCATGCGTGTTGGCGAACCTATTCCTTATAAACAAGTTGACCAACTGCCATTGGTGAAAGCAGAAAAGGCTAAACTATTACGCCGCCACCTCTATCGGATGGCAAAAGGTAAAAAACCGTTATTTGTTACAGAGCAAACTATAGCTCACCCACAGGACCGTCGTAATATTAAACGTGAGTTGCAATCGGCGGAGTTATTAGGCCAGACAGCAGATAATAAAAAGATTTACTTATTTGACTATCAACCCGATTCAGCCGTGATGCATGAAGTCGGTCGTTTACGTGAGTTTACTTTTAGACAGGTCGGCGAGGGTACAGGAAAAAGGCGAGATATTGATCGTTATGATCGCGATTACCGGCACCTGATTCTATGGGATGAAAACGAATTAGAAATCGCTGGCGCTTACCGAATTGGTGAAGTGAATAATATACTGTCGCAAGCAGGCAGCCGAGGAATTTATAGTCAGGAGTTATTTTCATACGACCATGATGCCATGCAGCCATTTTTTGAAAAGGGAATTGAGTTGGGCAGGAGTTTTGTCAGTCCAAAATATTGGGGCCGACGTAGCCTGGATTATTTATGGTATGGCATTGGCGCTTACCTGAAACGATACCCTGATATCCGCTATCTATTTGGACCTGTTAGTTTATCAAACAGTTATCCTGATTTCGCTAAGGCGTTAATCGTTGGTTATTATCAACACTATTTTCCAGATGATAAACACTTAGCGATAGCGAAAAATTCGTATATTGCTGAGCGAAGCCTGCAACAACAAGTGTTGCAAACCTATTGCGGTACAGACGCCGAGGCTGATTTTACTGCCATGCGTGAGCAGCTGACGCATATGAATGTCACTATCCCCACCTTATATAAACAGTATGCCGATGTCTGTGAAGAAGGTGGGGTTCGCTTTATAGATTTTAATATCGACGCTGATTTTGGTCATTGTATTGATGGTCTGGTGATGGTGGATTTGGATAAACTAAAACCTGCCAAAAGAAAACGTTATCTGGGTAATGACTAACCGTGACAATGTTTTAGTTTTTTTCCACTACCGCAGAAACAGGGATCGTTTCTGCCTAGTTTTATCGCGGGTAGAATAATCCCATCATGATAGAACCATTCACCACTTTCACAGGTAAACCGTGAGCGTTCGTGTAGTTGGCCTACCGGGCTATCTTCATAAAATGCAACAAACTCCACCTCAGCCAGTTCATTTTTTTGCTGGTGATCCAGTACCTTCAGTCCTAACCATTGCGTGGTATTAATCGTATTTTGCAATAGTTCTCGTTCATCTAAACGTCGTTTTGATGGGTGCAATGTGGCAATTAAATAGTCTATCTCACCCAAATAAAAAGCACTGTAACGCGAGCGCATCAGTTGCTCAGCATTTTCTGCACGCTGTTGTTTTTTATGAAGCGGTTGGCAGCATTCGCTGTAAGGAAGCTGGCTGAGACAGGGACATAAGTGATTATTCATAAGCACTAGCGGGAATAGACATTAAATCTGGATACTGAAACTGATAGGACAGTAATGTTTTCACTTTATCGTTACTGACGATTTTATAGGAAGGCGTATTATCCTGATTAAAGTCTGGTACAGGCTGGTTCATTAGCTCTGCTGCATGGCGGTAAAATTGTTTTTTGCTTGGATGTGTGTCTGCACAGCCATTAAGTACCTCTCCCCAGACTTGTTGCTCCAATAGCTTTTCAATGATGCCGATGCAATCATCAAGGTGAATTAAATTCACCGGGGCATCCGCCTGTTGTACTTGCTTGCCATTTCTGAAAAAACGGCCTGGATGACGTTGTGGGCCTATCAAGCCACTGAAGCGAATAATGCTAGTGGAAAACTCCGAAGACTGCCTAAACAGGGATTCTATTTGCCACAGAATACTCTCTTCGTTTTCATATTGACGTTCTTCTCTAACCCAGTCATTGGTATTTTGGTAAACAGAACTGGAGCTGATAAATAACACCTGTTTAATCGGGCTTTGTTCAATCTGTTTGATCAGCTGCTCATATGCCATTTTATTTTTATTGGTGATATTGATAATGAGTGTGTCAGCGTCCAGAAACTGACTAAAGTCAGCAGGTGTTTCAATATCGATTTGATAGGCATCAAAGCCTTGTTCAACCAATAAAGACTGTTTTTCTGAGTCACGTGTCGAGAGTTTAATCTCGGTATTAGCTCTTTGTAACTGTCTTGCTAAGCGTAAGCCTAACCAACCACTACCAAGAATACTGATGGTATTAATGACACACCTCTAATTGAATTATTCAGATGGCGACACCATATCAAGCATTAGTCTTATTGTCATGGTTGTTTATACTATGGCGACAAATATAAGGGGAAGAGCAGGTATGAGTGCACCTGATATATCAAAATTATTTTCCGGCAATATTGTCACCATATTGTTCTGGCTGTTCTTAATGGGGTCACTTACCTTATTCTTTAATGGCTATATTCAACAGCGTGACAATCCGAATCAGGCTTTGATGTCCGCAAATTCAGGCACCGGAGAAGTCACATTAAAACGTAACCGTGATGGCCATTATCTGGCCCCTGGCTATATCAATGGTCACCCTGTTAATTTTTTACTGGATACAGGTGCTACTAATGTCAGTATTCCTGCTGCTATCGCAGAAGCGGCGGGATTAAAAAAAGGCGCTACATCGATGGTCTCGACAGCTAATGGTGTGGTGCCGGTATTTCAGACCGATGTCGACACGGTTCGTCTTGGTGGTATTACCTTAGAGCATGTCGATGCGAGTATTAATCCGCATATGAGTGATGGTGTGGTTTTATTAGGTATGAGTTTTATGAAACATCTTGATATTACTCAGCGTAATGGTGTGATGACGCTACGTGTACCGGTGTCAGGATAAGGCAATCTTAACTACTTTCATATATTCGAAAGTCATGCGGGCAATCACTTCTTTATCTGGGTAATAGACGATATCTACCCGCGCGCCTTTTAATGATTTATATCGGCGTCGGCGTTTGTATTTAAAGGGGACATCCTGACCTTCTAATGTAATGGTATTCAATACCCACTCACCTTCTTCACGCTGCACATGTGAAGCCACTTTTTGCATGGTGGCGTGGATTAAATGGTCATTTTCAGCCAGCCATTTTTTGGTTTTTCTAACTTTCATGTTGATAACGTTGATGCAAAATGCTCACACGTTCTACATAAACTTTTGTCTCGGAGTATGGGGGAACATCATTATATTTTTTCACGGCATTGGGTCCTGCGTTATAAGCAGCTGTGGCGAGGCGAGTATTGCCTTTGAATAAAGATAGCAGCTCCGCCAGATATTTAACACCGCCTTCTATGTTTTGGTCGACATTAAAAGGCTTATCCACACCTAAGTCTTTGGCTGTACCTGGCATTAATTGCATCAGGCCCTGAGCGCCAGTTCTGGAAATCGCTTTTTTATTGAACGCTGATTCCGCATGAATAACGGCTCTGACCAAGGCGGCATCCACGTTATATTTCTTGGCATAGCGTTTTACTTCGTCAGCATAGGATGAAAAATCCAGTTTAATGGTATGCCAGTTTATTTTTGATGAGGGATTACAGGCATAACAGCTGTATTTTAAAATTTCGAAATGACCATGTGCAGGTTTTTGATCTGAAAAAACAAACCCTTCACCTGTTTGTGATTTGTATATGACAGTCTGTGATGTGGCTTGCCTAACATTACTGAACTCAATGGAACCATCCGGGTTTTGGATTCGCTGAATGGTGTCTGCCACAGTCTGCTGACTTAAAAACACCATCAGACTGAGCAAGGACCATTTCATCAGCGTATTCATGTCTAAAACCAATAACGTCCAGAACTGGCTATCAGAATAGTGATAAGACCTAAGATCAGGTTGAGCAGAACCAGTTTACGTATTTGCGTTAAGGCTGTAGCGCCTGCAATCCAGTCATGCTCTACTACTGCCCATTTCAGCTTTTTGAATGGATTAAAAAATACATGCATAAAAATGAGCATCATAAAGATGCCAATCAATAACATGATATGAACATGAATGCCGACTCCATCAACGCCGCCCATGCCACCTAGTAGAGAAATCATCCACACGCCAGTAAGCAATAGGGTTGCTATAGCCAACCAGACCCAATTGAAAAATGTTTTTAAGACACCTGCCCACAGAGGCAGACGCTGTTCCTGAGTGAGTAGTTCAACTGCTGCAGGACGAAGGGCGGTGTAGGCAAAAAACATACCCCCCACCCAAATCACGGCAGCTAACAGGTGTAAAGGTAAGGCAATTATCATAAGTAGGCTCTCTTTATATGTTTTGTTAATTCGTGTTTATAGGTATATCGGCAATGTTAATTTTCCACTCACTTGGACCTGTTTTATGTACCGAATGACCTTCACTATCGACAGCCACAGTGACGGGCATATTTTCTACATAAAATTCGCGGATAGCTTCCATACCCAGTTCTTCGAATGCCACCATACGTGATGATTTAATAGCTTTTGACACTAAATACGCTGCGCCACCAATGGCAATCAGATAAACCGAATGATGTTGTTTTATTGATGCGACTGTTTCATCACCACGTTCCGCTTTACCAATCATGCCTAACAAACCGGTCTGTTCCAGCATCATATCTGTGAATTTGTCCATTCGAGTTGCTGTTGTTGGACCTGCAGGACCGACAATCTCACCTTTAACCGGATCGACAGGACCTACGTAATAGATAAAGCGATTATTGAAATCAAGCCCGTCAGGTAACGACTGACCATTATTCAGTAAATCGGCAATTTTTTTGTGCGCCGCATCACGTCCTGTTAACAAATGGCCTGACAATAAGAGCGTTTCACCAGGCTGCCATTCAGCGATGTCATCTGCTGATATATTGTCCAAATCAACATGACGAGTATTTTCTGCGGCTTCCCAGGTAATATCTGGCCAGTCATCCATGGAGGGTGGTTCAAACTCAGCGGGACCAGACCCATCTAGAGTGAAGTGGATATGACGGCTGGCGGCACAATTTGGAATCATGGCGACAGGTAATGAGGCAGCATGCGTTGGATAATCACTGATTTTGACATCCAGTACCGTGGTTAACCCACCCAGTCCTTGCGCACCAATCCCCAGTTGATTAACCTTTTCATACAATTCGATACGTAGCTTTTCAGCCGCCGTTTCTGCACCGCGATCCATTAATTCTTGGATATCGATGGGATGCATTAACGACTCTTTTGCCATCAGCATCGCTTTTTCTGCTGTGCCACCAATACCAATACCTAACATACCTGGCGGACACCAGCCTGCGCCCATGGTGGGTACAGTTTTTAATACCCAATCAACCAGATTGTCGCTTGGATTCAGAATGGTGAATTTGGCTTTGTTTTCTGAGCCGCCACCTTTGGCTGCAATAAGAACGTCGACTTGATTTCCCATGACCAGTTCAGTGTGAATAACCGCCGGGGTATTGTCGCCAGTATTTTTCCGTTGACCGATGGGATCAGACACAATCGAAGCCCGTAACACATTATCAGGATGAAGATAGGCACGACGCACACCTTCATTCACCATAACGTCAAGACTTTTAGTGGTTTCCCAATTCACATCCATGCCCACTTTGACAAAGACATTAACAATGCCTGTGTCCTGACAAATAGGGCGATTGTTTTCGGCACACATTCTGGAGTTCACCAGAATCTGTGCGATAGCATCTTTTGCCGCAATGGATTGTTCGCGCTCGTAAGCGGCTGTCATTGCCTGAATAAAATCTTTTGGGTGATAACAGGCAATAAATTGCAGTGCGTCTGCAATACTGTCGATAAAGTCAGTCTCTTTAATGACTGTCATGTATTCAACCTCAGCTCAATTTTTGTTTGATGATGCTGACCACATCCTCAATCGCAAACTCTTCGCCATCACCGCTGCGACGGTTTTTGTATTCGATCATGCCATTATCCAATCCGCGTTCACCTAAAATTAGCCGATGTGGAATACCAATCAATTCCATATCAGCAAAGGCAACGCCAGGACGCAGACCACGATCATCAAGTAATACGTCGACACCAGCATCAAGCAACTGCTGATAGACTTCTTCAGCTTTTTCTTTAACTCGAACTGATTTATGTGCGTTAACAGGCACTAAAACTACTTGGTAAGGCGCAATAGATTCTGGCCAGATAATGCCGCGATCATCATGATTTTGTTCAATTGCAGCAGCGACAACCCGTGATACACCAATGCCATAACAACCCATGGTGATAACTTGTGATTTGCCGGATTCTGTCAACACAACCGCGTTTAATTTACTGCTGTAGTTTTCACCAAGCTGGAATATATGACCCACTTCAATACCGCGTGCGATTTCTAATGTGCCATCGCCATCTGGACTTGGGTCACCAGCCACCACTTTACGCAAGTCTGCTGTTTCAGGTTCAGCTAAATCACGCCCCCAGTTCACGCCAGTTAAATGTTTATCATCCTGATTGGCGCCACAGACGAAGTCACTGACAAACGCAGCTGCATGATCAACGATAACAGGGATGGTTAAACCAACAGGCCCAACCGAACCAATATTGGCATGACTGATTTCAAGTACTTTTTCAGGAGTAACAAAGGTGAGTGGTGCGGCTACTAGAGGGTGTTTTTCAGCTTTAATCTCATTGAGTTCATGATCGCCACGAACAACCAGAGCGACAACCGAACCTTCTTCAGCACCTTCAACTAATAGCGTTTTCAGACATTGTGAAGCGGGTATATCAAGGTACTGACTAACATCATCAATAGTGTGCTGAGCAGGTGTTTCAACCACGGTCAAGGTTTCAGTTGCAGCTGCACGTTCACCTTGTGGGGCGATGGCTGCAGCTAATTCAACATTAGCGGCATAATCGCTTTTATCACTAAAGGCGATAGCATCTTCACCGGAACTGGCTAATACATGAAACTCATGTGAGGCATTACCACCAATACTGCCGGTATCAGCCTGAACAGCACGGAATTCCAAGCCGATGCGACTGAAAATACGAGAATATGTCGCATACATATTGTCATAGGTTTCTTGCAAAGAAGCCTGATCCAAATGGAAGGAATAGGCATCTTTCATCAAAAACTCACGGGCACGCATTAAGCCAAAACGTGGACGAATTTCATCACGGAACTTAGTCTGGATTTGATAAAAGTTGACCGGTAACTGTTTATAACTGCGAATTTCCTGGCGCACCAGATCGGTGATCACTTCTTCATGGGTCGGTCCATAGCAGAACTCACGCTGATGACGATCGGTAATGCGTAATAATTCGGGACCATATTTTTCCCAGCGTTGGCTTTCTTGCCAGAGTTCTGCAGGTTGAACTGAAGGCATTAACACTTCCTGCGCGCCGGCTTTATCCATTTCTTCACGGACAATGGCTTCAGTTTTTCTGAGTATTTTCAATCCCATTGGCAACCATGTGTATAAGCCTGATGCCAGACGACGAATTAGTCCGGCACGGAGCATTAATTGATGGCTGACAATTTCTGCGTCTGCTGGTGTTTCTTTTAATGTGGAAATAAGCAGGTTTGAGGCGCGCATGTGTTTTTATTTTTCCTGTAATAATAATGGTTTAGCCCTAAGGCTGTGAGTGTTCTAAAAAGTTAGAAGGTGCTGTGATTCCAACCCCAGTTTTGTCGTTCTGAATCAGTCATGCTGATATAGATACGACTACCGTCAACGTTTAGATTATCGCTAATGAATGTGCATAAAGTATCTGAGAAGGCTTGGCGATCGCCGGGTAGCCCAAGTGCTCGATAATCAAGCATAGCCGCAGGTGCATCGCTGCCAGCAAATGACATATCGGCGTTGTCATTCAGCACAATCATCACATAGCTTTCAGGCTTACCCGACGCTTTTGCAACGGTTTCACTAGCTTGTTTAATGAATGATGACTTATCGTTAACTTGTTGATTCGTGTTGATATTAAGGTATGGCATAACGCTTCTCCTTATTGACAATGTTGTTTTATATTGTTGCTCAGTTCTTGTATTTTCTGCTGGCGCTCTTCTTCTTTAATACGCTGTAAATTGCCATTTTCATCATAAAAGCGCCCACCTGGATGGTTTTGATAGGCGGTAAGGGCGTCTTTGGCATCCTGACATTGTTTTTCAAGCTTAGCTTCTTGTGCCGCTTGTTGCTCTGCCTGTTGTTGTGCTTGTTGCCTTTCTTGTTCAGCGGCTTGTTGCTGAGCAATCAAGGCATCGATTTCTCTTTGGGCTTTAGCGGGATCAACAGGTGGTGGTGGCGGTGTTTTGATTAATTCTGCGGGAGCTGACTCGGGCGCTTGTTGGCTGTAATGCACTTGTCCCTGGTCATCGACCCATTTGTAGATATCGGCGCTGGCGGTGCCGGTAAACGTCACAGACAGTATAATCAGACTGAATTTGAGATTATCTCTTAACATTACATACACCAAAGCACTAAACTACGTTAATTCTACGCCAAAGCTAGCCATCATAAAATGTCTTATCACACAGACCGTTTTGAAATTCATTTACCTATTGAAAAATCAGGTGCTAATGCCGTTGATTTGCTTGCCGATGCCTGTGAGCTTTCTAAGCAACAGCTAAAACGCATCATGCTCAAAGGTGCAGTTTGGGTGAGTGTCGGAAAAAAAACACAGCGACTGCGCCGAGCCAAGCGCTTATTAAAAGCTGGTGAAACCTTGCACCTTTATTATGACAAAACAGTGTTAGAGCGCGAAACGGCCGAGCCAGAACTGGTAGCGGATTACGGTCATTATAGTGTGTGGAACAAACCTTACGGCGTATTATCTCAGGGCTCAAAATGGGGCGATCATTGCACGGTAACCCGTTGGGCAGAACGACAGCTTAAACCTCAAAGAAATGCTTTTGTCGTGCATAGACTTGATCGTGCAGCTAATGGCTTGATTGTGATTGCCCACGAAAAACAGGCAGCAGCAAAATTATCAGCCTTGTTTCAACAACGCGATATCGATAAGCGCTATCGAATCTGGGTTGAGGGCGAGTTTTCAGAGAAAGCAACCGTAGACGACCCGATCAGCGTTGACGAACCGATTGATGGACGACATGCTCGCAGTCATTTTGTGTTTCTGGAATATGACTCAATACAGCAGCAGACGCTGTTAGACGTGTCGATTGAAACAGGGCGGAAACATCAGATCCGCCGGCATGCTGCCAGTCTCGGATTTCCTGTGATAGGTGACAGGCTTTATGGTCAGCGTAAAACCAATGAAAACTTGCAGTTAAGTGCCTACTATTTAGCTTTCACCTGTCCGTTTACACAACAGCATAGAGAATTTAATTTGTTAGCTAGTTAGCGTCTTCTTTTTTTATAACAATGCGTTGAAATATGCCGGGTAAGTAGGCTGCTTGTGAAATCGCTCTGGCAATGAACAGTGTCATTAACGCCGCCCACAAGCCATGATTTTCATAGTCTTGCAATAGATACCAGGCCGGCAGGTAACAAATAAAGACGGAGAACATCATGGCGTTTCTCATTTCTTTGCCAAGCGTTGCTCCTACAAACAAACCATCAAACAAATAGGACCACACAGCAAGTAATGGTGCAATAACTATCCAGATACTATATTGCTCGGCAAAAGTGGCCACAGCCGGTATATCCGTCAACATACTGATAATGTTTTGGTGGAATACGCTATAAACAAGACTGAATAAAGCAGCGACGGCTAAAGCCCATTGTCCATTCATAATAAGGCTGGCTTTCAGCATGGCTTTATCTTTGCGCCCGATAGCTTTACCCGTCATCACTTCCGTGGCATTGGCAAATCCATCTAAAACATAAGCCATAAAAGTAATAAAATTCAGTAGCACCATGTTCGCAGCCAGAACCACATCACCATGCTGAGCACCCTGGTTAGTGAAAAAAGCAAAACTGAAGATCAGGCATAAGGTTCTCAGCATAAAATTGCCGTGAATGGCTAATTGATGCCGTTGTTTTACAAACTGTTGAATGGCCTGTGGGAGATGCACTTTCCGCCATTGAAAGCCTCGTTTACTCAATAGATAACCGGCAAATATCAAGCCGGATAACTCAGCAATCACAGAGGCTAAAGCCACACCGCTGGCTTTCATTTCGAAGCCATTAACAAATAACAGGTCAAACGCAATATTGGTGAGATTAATCACAATGGCCATAGCTAACGCTGAACGCGCCGCACTATTGCCAATTAACCACCCCATAATCGCGTAGTTGAGTAATGTGGCGGGCGCGCTCCAGATTCGAACATAAAAATACTGTTCTGCCTGCGATAACACATCAGCACTGCCATCTATTAAGCTGAAAGCCATCTTCGCAATGGGCCATTGCAGCAAAAGCAATACCATAGCAATGCCTGATGCCAAAAGTGCCGATTGGATTAACACTGACTCAGTTTGCTGTTGATTTCCATGCTCACTGACTTGTGATGTCAGGCCGGTTGTCACCATCCGCAGAAAACCAAAACCCCAGAACAGGAACGTGAATATCATGCTACCCAGCGCTACAGCACCCAGGTAGATGGGCGAATTCAGGTGCCCCATGACGGCGGTATCGACCAATCCCAGAATTGGTGTTGATAAATTTGCCAGAATCATGGGGCCGGCAATGGCCCAAATTTGTTGATGTGAGAGTGTCTTTTTCAATCGTGTATCCAGAAAATAAAAAGGCCACATCAAGGTGGCCTTTGTAGCGTTTTTTTGTATCTGAGCTCAGAGAAGCGGAGCAATAACCAAACTCACTATTGCCATCACATTGATTAAAATGTTCATGGCTGGACCCGAGGTATCTTTCAGTGGATCTCCTACCGTATCACCGACTACAGCGGCTTTATGTATATCAGAACCTTTGCCGCCATGGTGACCTTTCTCTATATACTTTTTAGCATTATCCCATGCACCTCCGGCGTTCGCCATCATCAAAGCCATCATAACGCAACAGATCAGTGCGCCGGCTAACATGCCTCCCAATGCTTGAGGGCCTAAACCAAAACCAACCACAACAGGAGCTAACACCGCTAATAAACCAGGCAATACCATTTTATTCAAAGCCGCTTTAGTGGCAATATCCACACAACGTGCCGTGTCTGGTTTAGCCGTTCCCTCTAATAAGCCAGGAATTTCCTTAAACTGACGACGAATTTCGTGAATCATATCAAATGCCGCATCACCGACCGCTGTCATAGTGAGGGCGCTGACAAGAAAGGGAAATATGCCCCCCAGGAACATGCCCATCAGCACCAGCGGATTGTTGAGTAGTAATACAAAGCTGGTATCACCATGACTGATGGTTTCGATATAGGCACTGATAATGGCTAATGCCGCCAGAGCTGCGGCCCCAATCGCAAAGCCCTTACCAATAGCGGCGGTGGTATTACCTAATTCATCAAGTGAGTCAGTGATATCGCGGGTTTGTTTACCCATTTCTGCCATTTCAGCGATGCCTCCGGCATTATCGGCAACAGGACCATAGGCATCAATAGCCATGGTAATACCGACTGTTGCCAGCATGCCCACTGCTGCGATAGCGACACCATAAAGTCCTGCAACATAACTGGCAGAAAAGATAATGGCCGCGATGGTGACAACCGGTATGGCAACAGATTGCATGCCTAAAGCGAGTCCTGAAATCATTATTGTGGCAGGCCCTGTTTCACCGCTTGCTGCCAGTTTTTTTATGGGTGAACCGCCGGTGTAGTATTCGGTAACCAGGCCAATAATAATACCGCCTAAGGCACCTGATAATACCGCAACCCACAATTCACCGGCGCCACCCATCAGGCTAATCATCAACCAGGCAGTGAATATAAAAAGCACTGATGCGCCAATGGTGCCGATTCTTAATGCCACACTCGGAGCTTGTTGTGAAAACAGTTTGACACTGAGAATGCCTAAGATGGAGCAAATAAGTCCTGTAGAGGCGAGGGCCAGGGGCAGAAACATCAACGTTGACTGACTGTCAGCGAGTGACTTGATAGCAACTAGTCCCATTGTTGAGGCAATGGTGATACTGGCAATGATGGCGCCGCAGTAAGATTCAAAAATATCAGACCCCATACCCGCAACATCACCGACATTGTCTCCCACATTGTCGGCGATAACACCTGGGTTACGTGGATCATCTTCAGGAATACCGGCTTCGACCTTGCCAACTAAGTCCGCCCCAACATCGGCTGATTTGGTGTAGATTCCACCACCCACTCTTGAAAATAAGGCGACCGACGAAGCACCCATGCCGAAGCCGTGAATAATATGTGTGGTTTGAGGATCATGGCCGTAGAGTAGGTAAAGAAAGCCTAACCCTAATAACCCCATGGCGGCGACGGTAAGTCCCATAATCGAACCACCGGAAAAGGCGATGGACAACGCTTGTGCTGTTCCTTGATTCTGTGCGGCGACGGCTGTTCTGACATTGGCTTTGGTTGAGGCATACATGCCAATGAAGCCAGCACAAGCAGAGCAGATAGCACCAATAAAGAAAGATAGGGCACTTGGCCAACCTAAATTCGAAAATCCCAGCGCCAAGATGCACAACAAGCAGAAAATGGCTAAGCGCGAATACTCCGCTTTCATAAACACCATCGCACCGAGATGAATTTGATCGCCTATATCAACGACCTTGCCTGTGCCTGCTGGTTTTTTAAGGATCGATATATAAAGGAGAAACGCGCAAAATAAACCGAAAACACCAAGAATGATTGGAACATAACTGAGCGATGCCATAGAATTCCCTCTCTTTTTATGAATTGTAGGTGGAACGTTTCTTATGGTTTCCTCCACTTATACTCGCCTGATATATCCAAGTAAAGTCAGAGACTTACCTTTGAATCGAAATACAGAGTGACAGGATGTTGGAGTGGACTGCTTATCTGATTGCAGGATTGGTATCTGGCTTATTGGCCGGGTTATTTGGCATTGGTGGTGGGCTGATTATTGTGCCTATTCTGATGCTGGTGTTTGGTTGGCAGGGTATGTCATCCGATATAGCAATTCATGTGGCTATTGCCACTTCATTAATGACGATTAGTGTTACCTCTCTTTCGTCCATGCTGGCACATCATAAATTCGAAACCACTCAATGGCATTTGGTAAAGAAGCTAGCACCAAGTCTGGTTTTGGGGAGTTTTGCTGGGGCCTATATCGCTAGCTCCATGTCTAGCGATACTTTAAAGGTTTGGTTTGGTGTGTTCGCACTGTTGGTGGCTATAAAAATGTGGTTGCCACCACCTAAATCTGTCTCCTCTCAGTTTTTAGCCGCACCGAGTATTTTTTCTGCGGGTTTAGTGACGGGGATTGTCTCAGCCATGGTAGGAATTGGCGGCGGTTCGCTGGTTGTTCCTTATTTGGTCATGAGTGGACTTTCCATGCAACGAGCCGTTGGTACGGCTGCTGCCTGTGGTTTACCCATTGCGCTAAGTGGTGCAGTGGCTTATATGCTCATTGGTACACAACTGGAACATTTGGACGGGCAATGGCAAAGTGGATTCGTTCATTGGCAAGCTTTTTTGGGCATCATTGCTACCAGCATCTGGGTTGCTCCTATTGGCGCAAAATTAGCCAAGACACTACCCAGTCAGATGCTAAGTCGTTTATTCTCAGTTTTTTTGCTTGGGTTAGGAATGGTCTTTCTCTTTCGTTAGGCCAAGGCTTTAGTCGTTTATTGCATCTTGATTTCGCGCATAAGGCCGCGCCAAGCTGGTGACGTCATCAAAGGAGACTACCTATTTATCGGTGGGAGTTTAACCTGAAGACCTTTTCTTCTATAATCAGCGACTTTGTTTATCTGCTATCTGGAGCATGACCCTATGAATCTCGACCGTGTTGGTTCAGGCAAAAATTTGCCGACAGACATCAATGTCATTATTGAAATCCCTTCACATTCTGACCCTGTCAAATATGAAGTGGATAAAGAAACCGGAGCGCTTTTTGTTGATCGTTTCATGAACACAGCGATGTTCTACCCATGCAACTATGGTTATGTTCCACACACTTTATCTGATGACGGTGACCCGGTTGATGTGTTGGTGGTCAGTCCATACGCCCTAATCAGCGGTTCAGTCGTGAGCTGTCGTCCAGTGGGCATGTTAAAAATGACAGATGAGTCTGGCGAAGATGCCAAAATAATCGCCGTACCACACGATAAAATGTACGATGATGTTAACGATATTAACGATTTACCAGAGCGTTTGTTGAACCAACTTTCGCACTTCTTTGAACATTACAAAGATCTCGAAAAAAACAAATGGGTCAAAGTTGAAGGTTGGGTAGGTAAAGCTGAAGCGGAAACTGAAATTGTAGCCAGCGTTGAGCGTTTCAAATCAGCTCCTGTTAAACCACAATTTTAAATCTGACTGATTTACAATGATTCGGCGAGCTGATTAATCAGCTCGCCGTTTTTTTATCTAGTGCGGAAACATCATGACAACACTGGTACTTCAAGGCATCACTCTCACTCGCGAACTGGCTGAACAGATCGCTCATCAATATTCAGGTCAGCTTAATTGGTACAAGCATTATGCGACGATCATTCAGGCAACAGATATTAACTCTGAAACCGTTACGCATCTTCGTCAGCAATACGACTTCGATATTAATGCATTGCCAGAGGCATTTGATCCTACAACGGCTAAATTGCTCGTTACAGATATGGACTCCACGCTGATTACCATTGAGTGCATTGATGAAATTGCTGATTTTATGAACTTAAAACCACAAGTCGCAGCGATTACCGAATCAGCCATGCGGGGCGAAATAGACTTTGAAACTTCACTTCGTCAGCGAGTGTCGTTATTAAAAAGCCTTGATGTAGCTGTACTCGAACGTGTCTATGAAGAACGTTTGCAGCTCAGTCCCGGTGCTGAGCTAATGGTCTCTACACTAAAAAAACAAGGCTATAGTTTAGCGTTAGTATCAGGTGGTTTTACTTTCTTTACTGATCGATTGCAGCAGCGGTTAGGCCTTGATTTTACTCAGGCCAATAAACTGGCTGAGAAGAATGGCAAACTGACTGGAGAGGTGGATGGTGATATCTGTGGCGCACAAACAAAAGCAGATTTCCTACTTTCATGTTGTGAAAAAATGACTATTTCCGCACAGCAAACAATAGCGGTAGGGGATGGCGCTAACGATTTATTGATGATGGCTCCGGCCGGTTTAAGTGTGGCTTATCATGCCAAGCCCAAAGTGCAGCAACAAGCGGCGACGGCGATAAATCATAATGGGTTGGATGCTATTCTCGGCTTATTGCAGCTTGAATATAACTAGCCTAAGCTTGAAATTATAAAAAGCATCCCCATCTCAACAGACATAATAAAACTCCAAAACTACGAGGATTAAATAATGGACGTAATGGACAAAATTAAACAGGCGATTGAATCAAACTCTGTGATCTTATTTATGAAAGGCACGCCTGAGTTTCCACAATGTGGTTTTTCAAGCCGCGCCTCTCAAGCTGTCTCTGCCTGTGGTGCAGAATTTGCTTACGTCAATGTATTAGCTGAGCCAGATGTACGTGAAAACTTGCATCGTTATGCAGATTGGCCAACCTTCCCACAGTTGTATATCAACGGGGAATTAGTCGGTGGCTGTGACATCATCATGGAAATGTATGAGAACGGCGACTTGAAAAAAATGATTGATGAAGTGAGCTAAAAAAGGGCATGAGTCAGGAAAATGATCACGAATGGAACAACGACAACGATTATGCCGTTGCGCCAGCCAAGCCAGACTTGAAGCAGCCGCCCAAGTATAGGGTGATTATGCTTAATGATGACTACACGCCGATGGATTTTGTGATTGAAGTCCTGGAAAACCTTTTTGGCATGGGGCGTGAGCGTGCTACACGCACCATGCTTCAAGTGCATACCGAAGGTAGTGCCTTATGTGGTATTTTTACCTATGAGATAGCTGAAGCGAAAGTCGAACAGGTCAACAGCTATTCTCAAAGCCACGGTCATCCATTGCAGTGTACGATGGAAGAGGAATGACCTAGTTCGATATCCAACCAACAAGGTGGAACGTAACATGTTAAGTAAAGAGCTCGAACAAACCCTCAGTCAGGCGTTTAATTATGCCCGCCAACGTGCTCATGAATTTCTTACCGTTGAGCATCTTCTGTTAGCGTTGCTGGAAAATGGCCAGGCATTAGCTGTGTTGAAAGCATGCGAAGTGGATATCACTGCTCTACGACAGGAATTAAGTGATTTTCTCGCTGATAATTTGCCGACACTTGCCGAAGACAGTGAACGTGAAACTCAACCGACCTTGGCTTTTCAGCGTATTTTACAACGTGCCGTCATGCATGTTCAGTCTTCGGGTGGCACAGAGGTGACGGGGGCCAATGTTCTGGTATCCATCTTTTCTGAACAGCAGTCACAGGCTGTTTATCTGCTTCAGAAACAGGATGTTACTCGTCTGGATGTCGTTAATGCTATCAGTCATGGCGAAGTTGAAGATTCTGCCATGCACTCTGAGTCTGAAGCCAAAGTAGATAGCGACGAGGTGTCTGATGAAGATAAAAGTCCTTTAACGCTATATGCAGAAAATCTTAATGCTGCCGCCATCAAAGGTAAGATTGATCCCCTTGTTGGACGTGCACATGAGTTAGAACGGACGCTACAAATCCTCTGTCGCCGCCGTAAAAATAATCCTCTATTCGTGGGTGAAGCTGGTGTCGGTAAAACAGCCCTTGCTGAAGGTCTGGCAAGACGGATTGTACATGGTGATGTGCCTGAAGTATTAGCTGAAACCACCATCTATTCATTAGACATGGGGGCGCTGGTCGCTGGTACAAAATATCGTGGTGATTTCGAAAAACGCTTGAAAGCCTTGCTACGGGAATTGAAAAAACAACCGCATGCGATTTTGTTTATCGATGAAATCCATACCATGATAGGTGCAGGCAGTGCGGGTAACAGCACGATGGATGCAGCGAACTTATTAAAACCACTATTAGCCAGTGGTGAACTAAAGTGTATTGGTTCGACAACCTATCAGGAATATCGCGGTATTTTTGAGCATGATCGTGCTTTGGCTCGTCGTTTCCAGAAGATTGATCTGCCTGAGCCAAGTGTCTCCGAAACCATTGAAATTCTTAAAGGACTTAAACCTGGTCTGGAAGAACATCATAATGTCCGTTACTCCAATGCGGCTATTGAACAAGCCGCTGAGTTGGCTCATCGTCATATCAATGATCGCTTCCTGCCAGACAAAGCCATTGATGTTTTAGATGAAGTGGGCGCTGCTCAACGTATTGCGCCAAAATCAAAACGTAAAAAATTGATTGGTGTGAATGATGTGCAGGCTATTGTGGCTAAAATTGCCCGTATTCCTGCCAAAACGGTGTCCAATGCTGATAAAGATAATCTACGTAAGCTGGACGAAAACCTTAAACGCGTTATCTTCGGACAGGATGAAGCGATTTCTGCTCTGGGTTCTGCGATTAAAATGGCCCGCTCAGGATTGGGGCATCCAGAAAAACCGACAGGTGCTTTCTTGTTTGCTGGTCCAACGGGTGTGGGTAAAACCGAAGTCACTCGTCAGTTAGCTCATAATCTTGGCGTGGATCTGATTCGTTTTGATATGTCGGAATATATGGAAAGTCATACTGTTTCCAGACTGATTGGTGCACCGCCTGGTTATGTCGGTTTTGATCAGGGGGGGCTGTTAACGGATGCCATCATCAAACAACCTCACGCAGTGCTGTTGTTGGATGAAATTGAGAAAGCGCATCCAGATGTGTTTAATCTGTTACTTCAAGTGATGGATCATGGCACGCTGACTGATAACAATGGTCGTAAAGCGGATTTCCGTCACGTCGTATTAGTGATGACCAGTAATGCCGGTGCCGCTGAGATGAGTAAACCTTCCATTGGTTTCACCAAACAGGACAATTTAACTTCTGACGGTAATGAAGCCCTGAAACGAACCTTCACGCCTGAGTTCCGTAACCGTCTTGATGGCATTATTCAATTCAAACCACTGGATAAAGATGCCATTCTTCGAGTAGCTGATAAAGCGGTATTAGAGCTTGAAATGTTACTTGAAGATAAAAACGTCACTATCGAGGTGGATGATGCGGCTCGCCAATGGCTGGCTGACCATGGTTACGATGTTCAAATGGGGGCTCGTCCTATGGCCAGACTGGTTCAGGAGAAAATCAAACGACCACTGGCTGATGAATTGCTATTTGGACAACTAAGTCAGGGTGGGGGACATGTTCGTGTCACCCTAAAAGATGAAGATATTCATCTGGAAATGGACAGTGCAGCGGAGGCTGTCAAATCCTGATTGATCCGTTCAAAATAGTGAAATAAAAAAAGCCCGGTAGTGTTCACTACCGGGCTTTTTGTTTTGTACTGGTCATTACTCTATGTCAACACTTTTCTACAGAGTTATACACTTGTCTTTTTTCTGTCATGCTTTTATTAAAAAGTTCCCCTAAGCGACTGATTTTTAATGCAGGCTTTGTAACTGTCTGATTTTAAAGGGTAAAATTATATGGTTATTTTTTAACCATTTCGAGAAGAGCCCTTGTACGAGAGGCACTTAGAGAGTAACTCCAAACTTAATCACAGAGTTATCCACAGAAAATGTGAGTAACTTTACAGTTATATGACAGCACAAAAAGGTGCTTATAACTCGATACCTTTCTGTGCTTTTATACCGGCCCGAAATGCATGTTTAACATCCTCAATACGACTCACGGTATCGGCGGCTTCTATGACACTTTCAGGAGCGCCTCTGCCCGTAATAATGACATGTTGCATGTCAGGTCGTTGTGCAATGTCATTCAACACTGTTTCTACATTGAGATATTTCATTTTTAAGACGATGTTCAGTTCATCTAATAACACTACATCAATGTCTGGATCGTTGAGCATGGCTTTGCAGACTTCCCAGCCTTTTTCTGCAGATGCAATGTCTTGCTCAAGGTTTTGGGTTTCCCAGGTAAACCCATCACCGACCACATGGTAGGACACTTCTTCAGGAAAGCGACGAAAAAAGGATTCTTCCCCTGTGCTGAATGCACCTTTGATAAACTGAACTACGCCGACTTTCATATCATGACCGAGCGCTCTTGCCACCATACCAAAGCCTGATGAGCTCTTACCTTTACCGTTACCCGTAATAACTAATAACAGGCCTTTGTCTTTTTCTGCTTTTTGAATTTTTTCATCGACCACACTTTTATGGCGTTGCATACGTTTTTTATGACGTTCACTTTTTTCAGTATCAGACATTGGACGTTCCTAAAACACAATTAAAAAGAATAGAAAGCTGATTTCCAGCAATTCGACCATCGCGCCGGCTGTATCACCAGTAAAGCCATCCAAACGATGCTCCATCGCGTATCGAAGTAATAAGAATACGATCAAACCCAGTAACAGCGGCGTGAAACCAAGACAGAAAAAAGCAATGAAGGTAGTGATTCCCATCATCCACTTCACTTGATTTACAGGTAGATAGTGTTTTAATACTGCACCGATGCCGTTGGGTCTGACGTAGTCAGTCGTGAGAAATAATAAAGGCATCGCTGTTCTGGCGAGGATAATGCTCCAGATTAATGCATAAATTTGACCTGAAGAAATAACAATTTCCAACAAGGCCAGTTTGAGTAATAAGGTTAATCCCAGGACCACCACGGCAATCGGACCGGCTGCAGGATCTTTCATGATCGCCAGCGTACGCTGTTTGCTGCCGATACCACCAAGCCAGGCATCAGCTGAGTCAGCAAGACCATCTATATGTAAACCGCCCGTTAACAATACCCAGACGGTCAGTAATAAAGCGGCGCTGAGTAAGCTATAGGAAACGGGTAAAACAGATACGACACCAGATAAAATGAATCCGATAATCAAGCCAACTAGCGGATAAAAAACTAAAGAGCGTCCAAGCTGTTGTTCAGTTGCGTTCGCATAACTGACAGGAATAATGGTGAGAAATTGTAGGGCTATTTGAAACGATAACCACATTATTTGTCTCCTTTACTGATGTTGGCTTGTTCAAAAGTCGCCATGCCGTTGTGTAACAGGCAAGCTTGGCGAAGTAGGGGAACAGCGACGGCAGCACCACTGCCTTCACCTAGACGCATATCCAGTTTGAGTAATGGTTCAGCGTTTAAGGCCTCTAAAACAACTTGATGGCCTGGCTCAGCGCTTTGATGACTGTATATAAACCAATCTTTGCAGCCAGCTTGTATTTTCTCTGCTATTAATGCTGCCACTGTACTGATAAAACCATCTATCAGCACCGGGATACCTTGTTTGGAACACGTCAGATAGGCACCCACCATTGCGGCGATTTCGAAACCTCCCAAGGTTTGCAATACGGTTAACGCATCCTTGTCGCGCTGCGCGGAATGTTGCTCAAGTGCTCGCCGAATAACGTTTAATTTGTGTTGAACACCTTGTTGATCCAGTCCTGTGCCGGGACCGACTAAGTCTGCGGGGTCACATGTTAGTAAAACAGAGGCTAAAGCTGTAGCAGCAGTGGTATTACCAATACCCATTTCACCGGCAATGTAGAGTTGCGTATTTTCAATATCACTGAATACATTATCACGGCCAATTAATAGTGCCTGCTGGCATTGCTGCTCAGTCATAGCCGAGCTCTGGCAAAAATTAGCGGTACCCGCATCGATACGTTTATCTAATACACCTGGAATTTCTTCTAATGCTTCCACAGTACCGACATTGATAACATCGAGCTTTGCCATCAACTCCTGAGCTAATACACTGATAGCGGCACCGCCATTGGCAAAGTTTCTGATCATCGCGGCGGTGACAGACTGAGGGAAGGCTGAAACACCTTCAGCCATCACGCCATGGTCTGCAGCATAAACAGTGATGTGCACATGCGTCAGGTCAGGGATTTCACTGGCTTGTAAACTCGCTATTTTGACGGCTAAGTTTTCCAGCTGACCGAGGGAACCTGGCGGTTTAGTCAACTGCTGCTGACGTGCTAACGCTTTTTGTTCATGCGTCTTATCTACCGCCTTAACAGGTTGTTTGAGCCATTCAGCGAAGTTGTTCATGCAGTTGTCCTTTTAAAAGATGAGGTAAACCTGCCACGGTTAAGATAACGTTATCGCTGATGTTGGCGATACGTTGATGTAAAACACCGGCCTCATCACAATAACGACGCGTTAAGTCCCCGAGAGGCATCACGCCCATATTGGTTTCATTACTGACCATAATGATGTGTTTATCAGAGGTTTGCAGCGTATCCAAAAAAGCTGATATCTGTTCTGTTAGAAGAACGTCTTCAGCTAATAAAAGATTGGTCAGCCAAAGCGTTAAACAATCTACAAGCACGACGTCAGTTGTGGCTTTTTTTATGGCATCCGCAAGATACAGTGGCTGCTCAATGGTTGGCCAGTTGTCTGGTCTTTGCTGCTGGTGCTGTTTGATCCGCTTTGCCATTTCATCATCATGCGCCTGCGCTGTAGCAATATAGGTGACGGATTCATTTGTGGTAGCTGCCCATTGTTCCGCTAAGCGGCTTTTACCTGATTTTGTGCCACCAAGGATTAACGTCGTTGTCATCATGCGTCCTCAAGTATCTGCATCAACTTATCCGTATCAATATGTGTAGCTACCATTTCTGCCAGTTTATTGATGTCATTTTCACGAAGTTGCCAATAATCAACAGATTCAACATTATCAAGACCTGCCCAACTCAATAACGCTTTTGCTGGTTCATCTTGTTCAAATAAACCATGCAGATAGGTGCCGATAATCTGTTTGTCATCACTGATGACACCATCTGGACCATGTGACAGATGTACAAGAGGCGATTTCAATGCGTTTCCTGTGCTGATACCCGCATGTATCTCATAACCTGAAATAGTGACAGGCACATTATTGATAAGTAATTGCCCCTGATTTTGTCGTAATGTTTTATGGCCAGCCAATATTGTTTCCATATCCAATAGACCAAGACCATCACTGCTACCAGGCTCACTTTCAATGCCATCCGGGTCATGAATTAGTCTGCCCAACATTTGAAAACCACCACAGATACCCAACACTTTGCCACCATAGCGACAGTGTTTCTGAATCGCTTCAGACCAGCCCTGAGTTATCAGCCAGTCCAAATCTGCTCTGACATGTTTGCTGCCAGGCAAAATAATCAGATCGGCTGCGGGAATGGTTTCATCAGGGCCAATAAACTGTAAATTGACTTGAGGATGAAGTCTCAGTGGGTCGAAATCCGTGTGATTACTGATACGTGGTAACACGGGAACAATAATATTGAGCTGTTTTTCCGAAGACGTGATTTGCTGCGTATTGACGGCATCTTCAGCTTCTAAATGCAGACCATGCAAATAGGGCAACACGCCTAACACCGGTTTACCTGTTTTTTGTTCCAGCCAGTCCAGACCTGGTTGCAATAAGCTAATATCTCCGCGAAAACGATTAATAATAAAGCCTTTAATACGTGCCTGTTCTGATTCAGATAAACACGATAATGTACCGACCAAATGGGCAAACACACCGCCACGATCAATATCAGCAATCAAAATGACCGGACAATCAACCGCTTCAGCAAAGCCCATATTGGCGATGTCTCGATCACGTAAATTGATCTCTGCCGGCGAACCTGCACCTTCAACCATCACCAGCTCATAATTGGATTCAAGCCAGTGATGTGAGTCCAGAACGGCTTGCATCGCTATTGGCTTATAGTCATGGTAAAAGCGGGCTTCCATATTAGCGACAGCTTTGCCATGGATAATGACCTGAGCACCGGAATCACTATTAGGTTTGAGTAATACCGGGTTCATATCAATATGCGGCGCCAGATGACAGGCTTGTGCTTGTACTGCCTGAGCTCGGCCAATCTCTCCTCCTTCAGCAGTCACTGCGCTATTGAGTGCCATATTTTGTGGTTTGAACGGTGCAACACGATAATTCTGCTGCACAAACCAACGACATAAGGCGGTGACCAACGTGCTTTTGCCTGCATCGGATGTGGTGCCCTGAATCATCAATGTTTTCTGTTTCATAACACTTCTCGCAGGGATTGTAGGGCTTTTTCCAGTTGCTGCCATTGCTGTTCATTGGCCGGTAAACCAAAACGCAAACTGGCAGGGGAGCTAAATAAGCGGGTCAGTACGGCTTGTTTTGCCAGATGTTCATGAATGTCGCTGGCGGCAGGATGCATCACCCATTGAAATAAATCAGTGCTGCCTGTGGGACTGAGCTTATAAGTGCTAAGCAACTGAGCTAAACGTTGAGACTGGTTTTGCAGTTGTTGAATGGTACGCTGCTGCCAGTCAGTATCCTTGAGTGCCTTTGTGGTGATAAAACGTGATGCAGTAGCAATGGGCCAGGGGCCAAGATGCTCTTCGACTTTATCCAGAATTGATTGTTCGGCGATTAAAAAGCCAACGCGACAACCTGCCAGACCAAAGAATTTGCCTATCGATCTCAGAATAAGTAGTCCGGGCATGGCCGGTAGGTTACAAAGACTTTTCTCGGGTGTTGTATCAATAAAAGCTTCATCAATGACTAGCCAGCCATCACCTTGTTGTAATTGCTGATGCCAGTTTAATAGCTGTTCTTTACTATATCGTCTGCCGCTTGGATTGGTTGGGTTGATAATAATCAACACATCCGTATGGGCAATCACAGAATCAATCTCTTCATGAGCAATGGCTTGAACATCGTGCCCGGCTTTTTGCCAACTATAGGCATGCTCTGCATAGCAAGGGTCTATCACTTTTACTCTGCATGGCCCACGTAACTGTGGTAAAAACTGTATAGCCGCCTGACTGCCGGGAAGGGCGATTAAAGATGGATTACCGTAATACTCTGCTGCCGAGTTAAGTAAATCATCATCTTGCTCTGGTAAACGGGTCCAGACAGATTCGGGTAATGCCGGAATGGGCCAGCCATTGGGATTGATCCCCGTTGATAAATCCAGCCAATGCTGGTGGGCGATACCATATTTTTTAATGTAGTGATTGAGTTTGCCACCATGCTCAAGCATAGCTGATACCTGTAATGATAGTGATGACGGCTATCCACAACAACAGACTATCCGTGACTAGATGTAAGGCCCGAGGAATATCATCTGCATTGGCTTCGCGATTTAAGCCAAGCGTTGGACGATCGTGCCAAATACCGTGATAACGTGCCTGGCCACCCAGCTCTATTTCCAGCGCCCCGGCACCTGCCGCCATCACCGGGCCAGCATTGGGACTATCCCATTGTTTAGCTTGCTGTCTCCAGCAATGTAGTCCAGAGCGGACATTGCCTACCAGTGCATAACTGAGCGCTGTTAATCGTGCCGGAATATAATTCATTAGGTCGTCAATACGGGCGGCAGCACGACCGAAATAGAGATAACGGTCAGTTTTATATCCCCACATAGCATCCAATGTATTACTCAGTCGGTAAATAACGACACCGGGAAGGCCCGCCACAATAAACCAGAACAAAGCTGAAAAAATGGCATCGGCGCCATTTTCTAATACCGATTCGATACTGGCTTTAGGAATATGTAATGTTTCTCTGTCACGGCTGACGATGTAACTGGTTAAGGTTTTTCCCTGTTCAATATCGCCTTGTTTTAATGAAGTGATAATCGGTGTCACATGATCGTATAAGCTACGATGACCAATACAGAGGTAGAGTACGATAACGCTGAATATCAGGTTAAGTGATGGAATGTCACTTATACAAGAGGCGATAAAAGCAAAAGGTGCGACCAGCACTAACCAGCCAAGCAGTCCTTTAATAAACTGCTTTTTAATGCCGTCACTAGCGTTGTACACTCTGTTTTCAATGTGTTTGGTGAGTTGACCAAAACCCACAAGCGGGTGACGACGTGTTGGTTCACCGAGTAACCAATCAAGCAATAAAGCAAGAATAATAAACAGTAAGGTCATAAACTGGCCGGTTTATCCCAGTGGTTTTCATATAAAACAGAGTCAAGTTCAATGCCCTGGCGCCAGTTTTCCATTTGTAGCATCGGCTCTGGATAAAACTCATTAACATGACCCAGGCACAGAATGGCGACAGGGGAGGCACCTGAAGGCAGCTTGAGTAAGTCTGCCAATGCTTCTGGTTCAAAAATAGATACCCAGCCCATACCCAGACCTTCGACTCTGGCGGCCAGCCACATGTTCTGAATGGCACAGGAAACGGAGGCCAAATCCATATTCGGCATGGTTCTCCTGCCAAAGATATGTTCTTCACGTTTATCGCATAAGGCGACAACCAGGATTTCAGCACAATTATCCATGCCCTCGACTTTTAAACGCATAAACTCATCTTCACGTTCGTTCATGGCTTTGGCCGTTTCTATGCGTTCTTTTTCGACCAGGGCTTTTATCTTTTCACGAATAATGGAATCAGTAATTCGAATAATTCGCCAGGGTTGCATCAGACCAACGCTTGGGGCTTGGTGTGCGGCCATTAATAAACGTTTTAGCTGTTTCGGTGCAACAGGATCAGGTCGAAAGTGACGCATATCCCGGCGCTCGGCTATTGCCCTGTAAACCGCTTCTTGTTCTGCTCTTGAAAATTGATGAGGGGAATCACTCATGGTGATAACCACGCTGCAATAAGATGAGGGTTAGAGTAAAAGTAAAAATGGATATAGCTGGCGGTCAGACGCTCTTGTTGATAAACAGCTTCATTGACTGATTTGCCATTAGGACACTGTCCGCTTATTTCAGATACTAATTCTGTGCTGAGTGAAGAATGATGATAAGTGTGACCTCTAATCGCTTGATTCTCAACGGTCACTTCCTGCAAACCAAGCGCGGTTAATCTGGCCTGGAGTTTCGCCTTAGCTGGCAAAATACCACACATTGTGGCGGTAACATCTGTCTTGTCTGTCAGCGTCTCGCAAAGGTATAACATGCCACCACATTCCGCGAGGATAGGTTTATTTGCCTCGTAATGTTGCTGAATAGCTTGTTGCATCTGTGTATTGGCACTTAATGCGGCCAAATGTAACTCCGGATATCCACCGGGTAAATAGAGACTATCGATATCAGGTAGCTCGGCATCATTGAGTGGAGAGAAAAAAACAAGCTCAGCACCTAAAGACTTCAGACAATCCAGGTTTGCCTGATAGAGAAAAGAGAAAGCGGCATCTTTGGCGATGCCAATCTTCAAACCATCCAGTAACGCTGGAAGTTGCGGAGTATCAATGAACGGAAAATCGATGTTTGGCAAAGACACTGAATCATCAAAATCAAAAGCCTCAAGCGTATGGCTTAAACGTTGTTCTAAATCTGTAATTTCACCGGCTTGTTGTAAGCCTAAATATCGACTGGGTAAGGCATGTTCAGTTTGTCGGTATAAGGTAGCAAGGCAGGGAAGTGTTGGAGGCAGGGCATTTTTGAGCATATCGGCATGACGTTCACTGCCGACTTTATTCGCTATAACCGCCGCCACCTGTGTGTCTTGCCGATAGTGATCCAAACCTACTGTAATCGCCGCGAAGGTTTGTGCCATGGCGCTGGCATCGATAACGGCGAGAATGGGTATACCAAAAGCTGCTGCCAGATCAGCTGTAGAAGGTTCGCCATCAAACAGTCCCATCACACCTTCAATCAGGATAATGTCAGCCTGTGCAGCGGCTTCTGCTAACAGTTGCTGACTATGTTGTTTGCCAACCATCCAAAGATCAAGTTGATAAACAGGGTGACCGGACGCCTGCTCTAAAACCATGGGGTCCAGAAAATCTGGACCCACTTTGAAGACTCGAACGTGTTTGTTTTGCTGCCTGTAATGTCTTGCTAGTACAGCCGTAACCGTCGTTTTACCCTGACCAGATGCGGGTGCAGCAATGACTACAGCAGCGCATGACTGCGACTGCATTTATTAACTACTTTTGATCAGCTTGATGTGTGGTTTTGGTGAAGTACATAGACACATGGCAAATCATGGCCACCACCAGATAAAAACTCATCACCGCCAGGTTTTTAGGGAAGTATTGAATAAAGCGTTGTGTGTATTCAGTGAATGTTGGATCAGGATAACGACCAGAGAAGAAGTAAAAACCACCACCACTAAATAGTGTGGCTGCAGTGGCGGCTACTAATACACTGCCAACAAGAGGCAATAAGGTGGCAGCATTAAATTGGTATTTCGATGCATACCAGCGTCCAGCCATCCATAAGCTGCCATAAGCAGGAATGAGAAAACCGTAAGCAGGAGACATACAGAAACTAGTGCTCAATTGACCACCACCCAACAACACACTGGTGATATCGAGACCAGCCGCCATCGCTAAAAACACGGGAAACCAGGCTGCTGAACTGAGGTAAAGACCTGCTAAGAAAAAGATAGCCCATGATGCACTGGGTAATGCATCGACAGAAGCAAAATGATGACCTCGGGTCATAAACATTAAAAGCGCTAAGAGACCAGCAATAATTAGTTGCTGAGAACGAGATAAGGTCATGATGTGATTCTCCAGTGTGCCCACCCGCACACAATAGGTTTGAATTTGCCAAGAGGCACGTTGTATTTTCAGGCCGGTCTCCGGACTCGTGAGTGTTGCCTGATAAACACCTTCCCATACAGCACTGTACAGTGGCATTAGGTTTATCTGATCTCACTTACCGTTGCGGGGGCAGTGTCGGCATTATCTATTGATGCACCGACTTCCCGTTTACTCGCGATTGCAATACCTAAAACTCGCGATAGAATAAGGATTAATACGATATATTGTCAATTTGACGTGAAGAATAAACTCTCAACTTTAATATAAGAGGATGGCGTAGGTTTGACGTATGGATGCGCAGCCATTACTATGCGCGGCTCTTCAGGTGCTCTGTTTAGGCAGAGTTAAACGGGAAGTTGGTGACAAATCCAACACTGCCCCCGCAACGGTAAGCGTTGAAAAGCACATCATTAAGCCACTGCGAATCTCGTGGGAAGGCGATGTGTCAGGCATAGCCACAACGTAAGTCCGGAGACCGGCCTGAGGTTTCATAACAACACCATAGTGTTGTGACCCTTTTAACCTTGGAGCGCGGGTGAGCGTATCCTCAGGAGACAATTATGACCTTGTTTTCAAAGGCGTTGCCTTTGCGTGCTTGCACGCGCCTTTCAGCATTTACGCTGATTTCTTCTTTACTTTCTTTACCTGCCATCGCCAGTGATGAGCTTAATTCCATTACCGTCACAGCGAATCGTATGCCTACGGAAAATGCGTTGGCGCCGACCACGGTGATTACGCGGGAGCAAATCGAAAAATTACAAATCAATGATCTTCCAACACTTTTATCAAGAACACCTGGCGTCGATATGGCAAGAAATGGTGGGCTCGGAAATAGCACGAGTTTATTCATAAGAGGTTCGAATTCAGACCATGTTCTCGTACTTGTCGATGGCGTCAAATGGTTTTCAGCGACATCAGGTGGATCGGCCTTACAACACTTTCCTGTTCAGCTTATTGATAGGATAGAAATCGTGAGAGGGCCGAGATCCGGTGTATATGGATCAGAAGCTATTGGTGGTGTTATTCAAATTTTCACCAGAAAAGGTCAGGAAGGTGAAATAAAGCCGTTTTTCTCTATCGCTACTGGAACAAAAAATACTCAAACCGCGTCAGCAGGTGTGAGTGGTGGCACCAAAAATACTAAATATAACCTTAGTTACAGTCACTTATCATCGAACGGTATTGATGTCAGAGAAACAACGGATCCAGATCATGATGGATACAGAAATAATAGTCTATCGTTCAATGTTCAGCACAAAATCACAAATGATTGGCAAGTTGGTACGACCTTATTAAGGACACAAGGTCGTGCATACTATGATGGCTCTGGTAATCCATCCAGTAAAGTTGTGGAACAAGTCGTTGGAGTCAATACAAGTATCAATATTAACGACTTATGGCTGACATCCTTTACGTTGTCAGAGTCACGAGATAAATCTCAAGCCTACGCTGACAACATCGCAGGTAATGACTTTAATACACGCCACAGAACGATAAGTTGGCTTAACACACTGACGCTGAATGAAAAAAACAAACTAAATGTAGGCATCGATTTAGATAATGACCGCGTTGATGGAGCCTATGACTATCGTGAAACATCACGAGACAATCATGCTGTGTTTGCCAGCTGGCAAGGTCAGGCAAATATTCATGACTGGATGATTAGTGCTCGCTATGATGACAATGAAGCATTCGGTGATGAGACGACTGGAACTGCTGAATGGGGTATGTCTGTAACGGATGACATCCGGTTTGTTGCAAGCGCTGGTACGGCGTTTAAAGCCCCGACCTTTAATCAGCTCTACGCCCCTGATTTTGGCTGGTTTGTCGGTAACCCAGATTTAGATGCAGAAAAGTCAAAAAATTATGGTATTGCTCTACAGTCCACGCCAAGCTGGGGAACATGGTCAGTTAATCTCTACAAAAACAAAGTAAGGGATTTATTGTCATTTCAGGGCAACACGTACGTGAATGTTGATGAAGCTGAGATAAAAGGGATTGAATTTGATGCATCAACCCAGCTGTCTGGATGGGATGTCAATTTCAACGCAGCTATTCTCGACCCAGAAGACACGGACACGGGTAATACATTAGCAAGACGAGCCAGACAATTGGCTAACATTAACCTGGATCACGCCATCAATCATCAGTGGTCTGTGGGCGGCAGTCTAAAGCTGAGAGGAAAGAGCTATGATAATGCCTCTAATACCAACCGTTTGGGTGGATATGGATTAGTTGATCTGAGAGTCGCTTACCAATTCAAACCGGAATGGACTGTCAGACTCACTGGTGAAAATATGCTCAATAAAGACTACCAGACAGCGGATACATACAATAGCCTTGGTAGAACAGTGATGTTATCTCTGAGCTATCAACCATAAAACCGACTAGGCTTCATAAAAAATACCCGAACAAGTTTCGGGTATTTTTTTGACTGAAACTCAGGATTCATCTGGTCAGTAGCCTGCTAAAAATATAGAATTGTTACATCTTTTTTATGTTGAACTCCCATGACAGATAAATATGACAATAAAGGCTTTGCTACCAAAGCCGTTCGAGTTGGTCACAAAAGAACTGCCGAGTCAGAACAGTCTGAACCTATATTCCCAACGTCCAGCTTTGTCTTCGAAAGTGCAGAGCAAGCTGCAGCACGATTTGGTGGTGATGAGCCGGGTAATATCTATTCTCGTTTTACTAATCCCACCGTTCGCACTTTTGAACAGCGTTTAGCTGCTTTGGAAGGTGGTGAGTCCTGTGTTGCTACTTCATCTGGCATGTCGGCGATTTTATCGACAATGATGGCCTTATTATCAGCCGGTGATCATATCGTTTCGTCGATGAGTATTTTCGGCACTACACGTGTGTTGTTTGATAAATATTTATCCAAGTTTGGTGTCAGCACCAGCTATGTGAAGCTGATTGATTTAGATGACTGGAAAGCCGCTATTACGCCAGAAACAAAAATGCTGTTTTTAGAAACGCCTTCTAATCCAATGAATGAAATTGCAGATTTGGAAGCGCTTTCTGAGCTTGCCAAGGCCAATGATTGTTTATTGGTTGTCGATAACTGTTTCTGTACGCCGGCATTACAAAGACCGTTGGAGTTTGGCGCTGATATCGTTGTGCATTCAGCTACAAAATACATCGATGGCCAGGGCCGTTGTATTGGTGGTGCGGTGGTTGGCGATGCTAAACGTGTTGGTGAAGACGTATATGGTTTCTTGCGTACAGCAGGACCGACGATGAGTCCATTCAATGCCTGGACCTTCCTCAAAGGTCTGGAAACCCTGGATCTCAGAATGAAAGCCCATTCTGCGTCAGCACTTGAGGTAGCAAGCTGGCTAGAGTCGCAACCTTTAGTAAGCCATGTGTTTTACTCAGGCTTACCATCGCATCCACAGCACGAATTAGCTAAGAAACAGCAGTCAGCATTTGGTGGCATTATTGCTTTTGAAATCAAAGGCGGTAAGAAGGATGCATGGTCTCTCATTAACGCTTTGGAGTGGCTGTCTATCACCGCGAACTTAGGTGATAGCAAAACGACCATCACGCATCCTGCAACAACAACACATGGACGTCTCACTGAAGAAGCACGCGCTGCAGCTGGCATCACTGATGGAATGTTACGACTCTCTATCGGCCTTGAAAGTGTGGATGATATTAAAGCGGATTTAGCCCGCGGCTTTGCTGCTATTAAATAACGGCACAAAACCTGCATAGCCCTGCCTAGATTGGAGTGGCTGTCAAAAAAATGTCTTTAAAAAGCGTAAAGACAGAAGCTGACAGCATAATGAACAAGGTAGATTGCTATGTTAGATTTCTTAAAGATCGCATTGCCATTAGCTTTGTTGGTGACTATGCCAACAAAGCTTGCACAAGCGGCTGAAACACCCAGTAGTGATGTTCGTGTTGTGATAGATGTCTCGGGCAGCATGAAAAAGAATGATCCCAAAAACCTGCGAGCACCTGCGCTGAGAATGTTAGTGGGGCTCATGCCAGATGACGCAAACTCAGGGGTTTGGACCTTTGCTAAGATGGTCAATATGCTGGTGCCATGGCAAAAAGTTGATGATGACTGGCGACAGAAAGCGATTGAAAAATCCTCAAAAATTCACTCCCTTGGTCTCTATACTAATATCGAGCTAGCCTTAGAAAAAGCCACAAAAACAGGCATAAAAAACGATCCTAAACAACGTCAAAGCTTGATTTTATTGTCTGATGGTTTTGTTGATTTACAACCAGGACAAAAAGCCAGCGAAGCCTCTCGCCAGCGCATCCTCAATGCGATTGTGCCTAGACTAAAAGCGGCGAATCTCGCCGTTCACACAATTGCCCTGTCAGATAATGCCGATCATGAACTGCTGAAAGCTATCTCAATGGAAACGGATGGCTGGTATCAACAAGCCAATACGGCTGATGATTTGCAACGTATTTTCCTTCATATGTTCGAAAAAGCCACCCAGCCAGACACTGTTCCTCTCGCTGATAATCAGTTCAAAATCGATAGCAGTGTCAATGAAATGACAGTGCTGGCTTTTCGAAAAGCAGGATCAGCAGAAACACAACTTAAAACACCCGACGGTAGAACCCTCACCGAGTTGGATCAATCAGATAAATTGCGTTGGTTACATGAAGATAGTTTTGATCTGATTACCATTGAAAACCCGGCGACGGGCGAGTGGCGAATTGATGCTCAGCTTGATCCGGATAACAGGGTAATGGTTGTCACGGATATGAAACTGGAAACCAGTGATTTACCTAATAATGTGCTGAAAGGGGAAAAGTTCGATTTTCACGCGACATTAACTGATCACGGAAAACACATTACACGAAACGATTTTCTGGAGTTGGTTGACGGCTCACTCAAACAAAATTCTGAGCTGGAAGAAAAGCAGTTGTCGATGACATTGGACCCACAAAAAAGTCAGTTTAATGCCAAATTGGGTGAGGAGTTCACCGCTGGACGTCAGGATGTGATTGTCACCTTGAAAAGTGCGACGTTTGAACGTCAGAGACGCCAAAGTATCAATGTGATAGCAGCGCCTTACTATGTTGATTCGGAACGTCTACCTGGCGATAGTCGAAGTCATCGTATACAGGTTCAGGTCGAACCAACCCTAATAAAACCAGATTCTTTGTCGATAAAAGCATTATTAAGAGAAGAAAATGGTAGCGAGTGGCCATACGAGATGCAGAAAACGGATACGAACAATTGGCAGCTGACATTAACTGAACTCACGAAAGATGCCGATTACGAATTATCGCTTCAGTTACGCGGTGAAACGCCTGAAGGACGTCCGGTTTTTTTACAAGCTGAGCCTATCACGTTGAAAGATGAATTAGCGCTTGAACCAGCTGCTGAATTATTTGATGAAGAACTTGCTCCCATTCTGGAACCGATTACAGGTGAAGATGCAGCTGACGTCGATATTATGCCCTTGGATGATGACTTGATGCTAAGCGAGGATAATGAAGAATCAGGTATCTCAATATCTGATAACACAAAACTTCTGATAGGTAATGCCATTATCTTAGCTCTACTGATAGCTGGCGTTATCTGGTGGCGAAGACAGAATGCAGCAACCGCAGCGGTGGGAGATATGCTTTGATAAATCTAACCGATCCAATGCTCGAGTTCCTGGCGTATGAACTGGCTCTGATTTTTGCTGTTATTGCTGGCATTTTATTAATAAGTAATCGAAAAAAAAGGCGGAAAGTTCATAATGCCGGCACCAACGCCGTAAAAAAAATTAAGCGGGACCAGATATCGAGAGAGCAAAATCTCAGTCAGGTTTTACATGAAAAATACGCCCTAAGTGATGAAGCGCTCAAAGCGGAAGTAAACGACTTTCTTGAGCGTGAACGTCGCATACAAAAAAGTCTTATCAAAACCTATATAGAACAGGATGATAAAGCGTTTTTAGCTATTCCTGGCCTGGTTGAGCAAGCCGTTGATGCGGCATTGAACATCGAGCCAGTTGGTTCACACGCTAAGTCTCAACAATCTGAAGAAACGGCACCAACCGCAGATGATTTACAGCAACAGATTGATCACGCGGCACAAACGATGGAACGTTTACTGAGTCAGTATCAACAACTGACAGGGGCTTCAATGGCTGCGGCAGCTGTGCTTCCAACTGAGAAAGAGGATGTTGAGATTGATGAGAGTGTGACCGAAGAGGAAACGCCAGCAGAAATTGACGAGGTACCTGAACCTCAGGAAGAGCAAACCTTTGGTGATGGCGATGAGATAAATCAGGTATTCGATGATCAGGCCGAGGTTCCATCACTCTCACCTGAGACAGATGTCAGTGAGCCAACCGAGCCTGAAGACGCAGCTGATACTGACACCCCTAATGCTGAAATACCTGCTAACAACGACTCATCTCCAGAAGAAGAGCCCATCTTATCTAATGAAGAACTGGATGCGTTATTAGACGGGGACGATTTTTCACTGGAAGATGAAAACGCAAGTGTTTCTGACCCAGACAATACAAACGAGACTAGAGAGACAGAGATTCGCAACGAGCCAGTTGATGTCGTTGAAATCAATGGTATTGCTGATGAAGCTGATTCAGTCCAACAGGAAGAGCTCACCGATGAAGAGCTTCAACGCTTTACCGAAGTCACAGATGAGATTGAAATTCCGGGGGCTGTGGATGATATTTTGTCGTCACTGCAAGACAACGAAGAGAAGCAGCAAACATCAGTTGAGACAGATTCAGATACTGAAATCGATAACGAAGATAATGAGTCTGAGCTGACACTAGATGAAACCATAACTGATGAAATTGACAGCAGTGAGGCTCAAGATGAGCAGCAACCAGTTGATGTGACTCAAGCTCTTGACGTTGAAAACGAAGCAGTCATACCGACTGAATCAGTCGATGACATTAGTAGTGACATCGACGAAGATGGTAATGAGCCTGGAGCTGTTACGCCTGATGAGTCCAAAGGCAATGATGAAAGCAATTTGGCTGACGTAGAGCCTGAGTTGTCAGAATCATCGGAGTCGTCAGCTGATATAGAAATTGACAATATTGCTGAAGAACCCATCACAACAGAAGAACAGAATTCTGAGCCAGAGCTTTCTGAAGACGAGCTGAGTCTTGAGCCCATAGATAACGATGAAGCTCCAGCAATTGATGAACCTCAACTTGAAACAGAAGCTGAAACCCCAGAGCTTGCTGAAGATAATGAACCAGAAGTATCTGACTTATCAGAGACCGAAACAGAAGTTGACAATGTTGCTGAAGAATCCACATCAACAGAAGAACTGAATTCAGAGCTTGAGAGCGATCTCACTGAAAACGAGTTGAGTGTTGAGCCGGTTGAGAGTGATGACCTATCAGCAATTGATGAACCTCAATTTGAAGCTGAAGCTGAAACCACAGCGCTCGCTGAAGATAATGAACCAGAAGTATCTGATTTACCAGAGCCCGAAACAGAAGTTGACAAGATTGCTGAAGAACTCACTTCAACAGAAGAACTGATTTCAGATACTGAGCCAACGTTTACTGAAGAGCAGCTTAATGTTGATTCTATAGATAGAGACGATATACCTACAATCGATGACCCTGTATCTGAAGTCGAGTTGCCAGAATTCAGTGAAGACAATGAAACAGAAGTATCAGATTTATCAGAGCCTGAAGCAGAAGCTGGAAGCATTGCTGAAGAATCCACATCAACAGAAGAACTGAATTCAGAGCTTGAGAACGAGCTGACTGAAAACGAATTGAATGTTGAGCCGGTAGAAAGTGATGACCTACCAGTAATAGATGAACCTCAATCTGAAGCAGAAGCTGAAACCCCAGAACTTGCTGAAGATAATGAGCCAGAAGTATCTGAACTCTCAGATCCTGAAACAGAAGAGCTGGGTTCAGAGATTGAGCAAGAACATGAGATTGCTGAAGACCAGCTTACTATTGAGCCTATAGAAAACGACGATATACCAGCAATTGATGAACTGGTTACCAATGAAAATGAAAAAGATACACAAGCACCTGTTCCTGTCGAAGATGTCCATGATGAGGACGCCGTCGCTAGTGAGAATTTCGTTGAGATAGCCGAGAAAGCGACTGATGATACTCAAGAAGAGTCAGACACTGATGAGACGCTGGCGACAACTGAGCAGGTAGAACTTGAAGAAAGTCTGGATCTAGAACCTGAACAGGCAGCAGTGGATTCTCCAGAAGCTGAAACGGCCGCTGATAACATAATAGCTGATGAGTCACAGCTGGCAGCTGAAGAGGGTGATGATGATATATCACCTGCTCATGATCTCAGTATTGAAGATGTTGAACCGCTCACAGATGATGTTATCGAACAAGTGGCATCAGCCGATGACAACGATGAGCCTTTGACTGAATCAGCGTTAGAAGAACATTTGGCTGAGGCTGATGAGGCAATTTCTGCCCTGACCGAAGATGAATCAGAGTCCACTGAGCCCGATCATTCTGCCGATTTAACGTTAGATACAGATGAGGATGATGCGGAAAGCGTTCAACCTGAAGATATATCATCACAACAGCAGTTTGAATCAGATGTAGACACAAGCTTGCCTGAAGAGGCTGAGACATCTCCGGATGAGTCGTTTGATATTATTGATGATGATGGTGAAAGCCTGCCTAGTTTTGATGATGAGCCATTAGAGAGCTCTACGCTTACATCAGACGACGATATTACAGCTGATGAAAATCATCTTGCCGAACCAATTGATGACATCCCTGAAATGGACATCACTGACGAAGAGGTTGAAGAAGTCAGTGAGCTTGATGCAACAGATGAACGTGATCAGGTTGATGATTTATCTATATTAGATGATGAATCAATGTCAGCGTCGGCGGATATTCCGAGTAAAGAATCCAGAAGCCTAAAAGACTTCTTAAAAACCGATACTCTCAATGTGAAAACCGCTTTGCCAGAAGCAAGTGATTTGGTGGAGTCGAGTCAAGTTACCGAAGATACGGCGTTATCTGTATCTGACGACGATGTGATGACATCGCCTGAAAATGACGTCATTGATGAAGATTTTGCTGGACAAACAGATTCAATAGAAGATGCTATTGCAGAGCCAGAGCCAGAGCCAG
>NZ_DDNT01000021.1:59659-60197 GCF_002341285.1 Methylophaga sp. UBA2513
CAGAGCCAGAGCCAGAGCCAGCATTCCAGACAGAAGCAGAACGTTTACGCTTACTGATGACGGCTGACGACGAAACTGAAGAAGTTGATGCTGAACCTGAAGTGGCTGAAGAAAGCCTTTCAAGTGAGAAAGAGAGTTCAGTACCGTCTGAAGAAATTGCAGAAATGCGTTCAGAGCTGGATGAGCTGCGTGAAAAAGTACGCGCCAGAACCGCACAACTTCGTGCAGAGGCGAAAGCACGTAGCCAACAACCAGCGGTGGAACCTGAACCAGAAAGCACAGTTGATATGGCGAGTTCAGAACCGGCTTATGAACAGACGCCTGAGACAGAGACAGTAGACATTGAAGAGACTGATTCAATAGATGATGCTGACTCCCTGTCTGTCAGCGAGGATTCAAAAGATGATTCTGAGCCAAATTTATCTTTATCTGATAATGCCGACGTGTCTGAGCCTGTTGTTGAGGAAGAGTTTGATCTGGATGAGGTTGCACAAACTGTTGAGGATGAACTCACTGATATCGAGCCAACGATAGAGCA
>NZ_DDNT01000021.1:60297-60680 GCF_002341285.1 Methylophaga sp. UBA2513
GATATCGAGCCAACGATAGAGCAAACAACATCAAGTTCTGTGACTGAGAACGATTTGAACTATGACGTTAACATTATTGATGAACGTCAGCTTGACGATAATTCAACGCGAATTTCGGCCATGTATCCAGCATCAGATGAGCAAGCAGATTCACCTCTTGTTGATGCGGCAGAGCAAGCGACTTCCGATGTAGAGCAGTATTTCAGTGAGGATGAACTTGATATCGGGGAACCTGTGAATCTGGTTGATCCGAAATCTGCTGTATCGGATATGTGGCAGGATCTGACTGAAGAACCATTGCCTACTGATGATGACTTGGATCAGATGTTTAAAGAAATCAAAGATCTTGAAAATGCTTCTGATAATGAAGAAGGCGAGGACGA
>NZ_DDNT01000021.1:60753-233429 GCF_002341285.1 Methylophaga sp. UBA2513
GTCAGCTTGAACTCGATCAGGGTGATGAATATCTGGATGGCGATAATGAAGAAGGCGAGGACGACGAAGATGTTGATACTCAACAGCAGGATCGATTGCAGTCAATATTGTCTTCGATACCGTCTTTTTCGCAAATGAATAAGAAAAAAGATGAGGATTAGTCAGTAGGTTTCATCGCCGCGTTTCATCGCTATTTTTTGACTGCGGTGAAACGCTGATTCTGTTAAAATCGCCGGCAGTTTTTGCTGGGATAAAAAATGACAGAACAAGTCCATGATGTAGCCATTATCGGTGGTGGCGTATGCGGTACAGCACTGATGTATTTGCTCACTGAATACACCGATATACAACATATCGCTCTGGTTGAAAAATACGACCATGTTGCCAAAGTGAACTCTAACGGCAGAAATAATAGTCAGACGCTTCACTGCGGTGATATTGAAACGAATTACACCCTTGAGAAAGCCGCTAAGGTCAAAGCCGCAGCTCAGATGATTGTCAACTATGCTGATGAGCTGGCAGAACGTGATGAAATCATTTTTAAATACCCCAAAATGGTATTGGGCGTGGGTGAAAAAGAGTGCGCCATGTTACGTGAGCGTTTCGAACGTTTCCGCACCGTTTTCACTTCAATGCAGCTGCTGGAAAAAGAGCAAATCGCTGAGATCGAACCCAATGTGGTGATGGTCGATGGCAAGATGCGTGAAGAACCTTGTGTGGCATTGGCTGTGTTAGATGAATACTCAGCAGTGGATTACCAGCGTTTGGCTGAAAGCTTTGTCGATCAGGCACAAAAGCGAACAGATAAAGATCTCAAGCTATTTCTGAACAGTCACGTCGAAGACATCATCGAAAAAGATGGCGTATTTTCTATTGTTACTCAGAACGCGGTTATCAAAGCAAAAACGGTCGTCGTTTCTGCTGGTGGACACAGCCTGCTATTAGCCCAGCAAATGGGATATGGTCTGGAATTCTCATGTTTACCGGTTGCCGGTAGTTTCTATTTCACACCGCCCTTACTCAATGGCAAGGTTTACACCGTACAAAACGACAAATTGCCTTTTGCCGCAGTGCATGGTGATCCAGATGTATTGATTGAGGGTAAGACTCGCTTTGGACCCACTGCATTGTTATTACCCATGCTGGAACGCTACAACAGCAAAACCTTTTTTGAGTTCTTGCGTGTATTAAAGCTGGATTCACGGGTGATGAAAGTCTTCTGGGATTTGTTTAAGGTCAAAGACATTCGTAATTACATCTTGAAAAACTTCCTGTTTGAAGTACCACTGCTACGCCGCTGGTTGTTTATGAAAGATGCACGAAAAATCGTGCCATCTCTGCAATTAAAAGATGTCACCTTTGCCAAAGGTTTTGGCGGTGTTCGTCCTCAGTTAATTGATAAAAAATCATCTCAATTGATGCTGGGCGAAGCGAAAATCAACCCGGGTACAGGTATCGTCTTTAATATGACTCCTTCACCTGGCGCGACCAGTTGTCTGGAAAACGCCGAGCTGGATTTACGATTTGTGTGTGGGCGACTTGGAGCACAGATAGACGAAACCCGTTTAAGAGCTGACCTGCACTGATAAGACTAAAATTTGTTTCAGTCTTCGAATAAGCAGCCGATATAGCTTCATATAAGCATACTAGTTTTTCGATGGAGACAGCATATGACACTGCATTCTGCTCAGGCGGCTAATGCCGGTAAGGCATCAGAGAAGACACAGGTTTTCACCTTCTTTATCGAAGACATGATGTTTGGTCTCAATGTCGATTATGTGCTGATGCTGGGACAGGATGTCGACTCCGTCCAAAAGGTCCCGGTGGAAGAACGTGGTCTGAAAGGGGTGATTAAATATCAGGGTATTGTGGTGCCGGTATTGGATTTTGCCCACCGGGTGGGTGTTAACTCTGGTATCGATAGTAAGGCCAAAATCATCGCCGAATTGAAGCTGCATGAGCAGGAGCTCAATGAGTGGGTCAATGCGCTGGAAATGGCCGTCAAAAATAGCAGTGAATTCACATACTCTACAGACTTGAAAAAAAACCAATTCAGCCAATGGCGGAAGCAGTTTCAAACCAGAGATGACACTTTGATGGAGTTATTGTCTTTGTTTGATGTGACTCAGCAGACACTCTATGAAATGGCAGAACGTTTGCTTACTCTGAGCAATAGTGGCAACAGTCAGGATGCAATGGAATTATTGCGCCGCGAACGTGGTGCCACCATCCAGCGCATGAGTACATTATTTGCTCGTGCTGTTGAGCATTTACAAGCTGCTATGAGACAAGTCTTGTTATTCGTGACTGAAGATGGAAAAACGCCCAGATTTGCATTGTTGATAGACGAAATAAACGATGTGATTAGCTATGACGCGAGTGAGTTTCAGGCTAGTAATGCGGGCGCCCTGGCTCAGTTAAGTCAGATAGCAAAAGTACTGGATGGTATCTATACACGAGACAATAGCCCCGATTGTCTTTATTTCAATATTGATAAACTGATTGATGAGCCAATCTTAGTCACCTAACTTTTCAGTTTGGTTGAAGATGAACGCATGAGTCGAGCCCCGTTTATTTTTTTGCCCGTTTACTCCCCGAACTGTCTGTGGTTATAACTCATAAAACTTAGTAGTGTTTTGTGAGCGTTACTTAATGAACCTCTAAGGATGAATTAACTGTGTTTTCAAAAAAACTAAAACAACAAATAGCAGCATTAGAGCAAGAACTGAAAGAGAGAGAAAAACAACATCAAACGCAACAAAATGAGCTGATATCCCAGCTAGCTGAAAAAGAGAGTGAAATAGCGAGTTTAAAAAGCCAGCTCAGTCAGGATGAAGGACTGATAGGTGTTCAGTTAGAAGGCGGCAAGATGCTTCAAACTGTCCGTGATGGATTATTACAGAGTGCAACGAGTCTTAGGGAAGAGAGAGAAACGCTGGATCAGTTAAAAGAGATTTTTGCTCAGACCACACAAGCCGTTGAGAAATTAAATCAACGAGCTGAAACCATTAATGCTCATGCAAATGAGAGTATTACAGTTGTTGGGGTGCTAGATAAAACAGCTAACGATATCAATGTATTGGTCGCCACCATACAAGAAATCTCAGAGCAAACTAACTTACTTGCGTTAAATGCTGCGATCGAGGCCGCCAGGGCCGGTGATGCCGGTCGAGGTTTTGCTGTTGTTGCCGATGAAGTCAGAAATCTTGCCTCAAAAGCCCATGATGCCAGTGACAAGATTGAATCATTAGTCAGTCAGGTTCTAAATCAGACAAGTAATATCAAAGGCATGGTGCAGGACAATCAAGAAGGTGCGCGTGAAGTATCGACCTCATCAGAACAAATTGGGGCTGTAGTGAGTGAAGTGCTACAGCGTTCAAATCAAATGCAAAAGATTATTCTGATGGCATCAACGGCCTCATTTCTCAATACGGTGAAGTTAGATCACGCTGTCTGGAAAAATCAGATTTATGCCGCTATCGATACTGAGAATTATCAATTTTCCGTAAACGATCACACTCAATGTCGACTGGGCGAATGGTACTATCGCGGAGCGGGTGCCAGTGAGTACGTATCACTTAGTAACTATAAATCTATCGAAAAACCGCATGAACAGGTTCATGTTTCTGGTAAAGCGGCGATTCAAGCGGCAGCGAATGGTGATAAAGCAGAAACACTCAATATGTTGTCGGTGATGGAGCATGCCAGTATTCAGGTAGTCAGTGCCATTGATGACTTACTGGATGAATACTTCAATCAACTGCATCGCTACTCAAAATAAAAAATAAACATGCTTAACAGTGGGGCATCCTCTTTTGATGATGCCCCATTTTTATCAACTTAGCGGGAAATGCTCCAAATAAGGGCAGGCTTATTAAGATAAGCGCTCTCATCTATATTGATAAAACTCTTTGCTTGTAAATCAAAGTTATTGATTTTATTGAATTAATAATGCGAGGGTGGCCATTACACTTTGCCTCATTAAACAGCGGTTCATTTTTTGCTTAGATCTCTTATTCTTAGCCATTCTGGGGATCTACATCATGTTCAGTCAGTCCGCTACGTTTGATGATGTGAATCAACATGCTCACTCCCTGCAAAATTGGCCACAGGAATACGATCAAATAAGTGCGGGGCGGTTTGAAGGCTTTCTTGAAGATATTCAGCTGGATTCGGTTCGCGTGTTTAGAGAACGCATGAAGCAAAGTGTGGTTCAGGATACGCATACGCCGAAGGGTAAAATCAGTTTGATGATTCCACATCATGTTGAAACGAGTGATGCCTCAGAACAAGCACGTCAAATTTTGTCATCGGGTATTACCTTATTACCTTATGAAAGCGACTTTTCCTTTGTGGGGCCAGCCCAACTCGACTACAGCATTGTTTCCATTGACCAACAGACATTTGCCGAACTGTTGAGTCACGATACTTATACTCGACTGATTGGGTTTAAAAAAAGTTACGGTGTCAAAATGGACGCTGACATGCTCAACACCTTACGCCATGATCTGGCATTGCTCGTAGATAACCTGAGAGCTGTTAATAAGGCTGCGAGCTATGCTAAACAGTTATTCAAAGCGATAGAGGATAAAATAATCCAGTTTGCTTTGACTATTTACGAAAGCGAAGAAACACATAATAACTCGTTAAAACGTCTGGGCAATCAACACAACTACATTGTGCAGCGTTGTCATGAGTATGTGGCCTCCAGTGAAGGAAGTTGTGCCAGTATTGTGGATATATGCAAGGCCTTGTCTATCCCACACCGCACCTTGAATTATAGTTTCCATAAAGCGACAGGCACTTCACCAATGCAATATCTGCGAGCCGTAAAGCTCAATGCAGCCAAACGTGAACTAATAACAAGTGGTCTTTCAGTCACTGATGTGGCAGCTAATTATGGCTTTTTCCATATGGGCTATTTTTCTCAGGAATATCGTCGTTTATTTGGAGAAACGCCGAGCATGACGCGTAAACGCTACGCTGATCGAGTTTGATTGCCAGTAAAGGAAACCCGACACAATAAAGAGCAGACCACCGATAAATTGATCCTGAATGGGTGATAGCTGAAGCCAGGCGGGTAGATGACTTATCATCATATGATGATGGCTGGTATGTGTATCGGCATACATTGTGGGAAAGATAAACATCAACAGTCCCCATAGTAATAAGGGCATCACCACTGTGACATTATTTAATTTCTGCCAATAAGATGATTTTTGATGGTGACTGAGCATGGATAAACATAAGGCCAGCCCACTTAATGCCATTAACCATTTCATACCGCTATAGATAATGGCACTCTGCATTAACAGTGGATGGAATGACGGTAACATCCATACCCAGGTCAGTACTGCAAAAATGCTCATCAATAACGTAGTAGGCCAATGCGATACGGTGTTATGTGCTCTGATACTAGATGACTGTTTATGACGTAAAGCGCCAATCCATAATAATGGGGCAAAATGATGCACCATGACGCTTTGTAAACTGTGCAAGCTAATCGAATAGCGAGCCAAGTTATCAAACCACGGCAGCATGCCAAACAAAAATACCAGGTTACCAGTGAGAAATACGCCCGGTTTCGCCAGTAAGTTTTTCTTAACAGCCCATTGTTGCAGCGTGATAATGACTATCACGCTGCACAATAAATCCACTGAAACTAACCACATCTGACTATTCAGAACAGCAGCTTGAGCCAGATTTTACCGAACCGGTCACGGTATCAACGCTATGGTTATTCCCTTCAGCAGGCACATCCATTGCCGCATTACCCATAAAGAAGTTATTGGGTTTCAAGGTAAAGCCAACATACTCCACTGGCATGATGGGGAAGTCCTCTGGTTTACATACATGTGTGTGACCAAAGGTATGCCAGACCACGATATCCGTATTTTCAATCGGACGGTCTTTTTGCACGTAATACGGTAAACCTTCACCTTTATTTTGATTAGGATAAAAGCCGGACGCATTCATCTCGGCCGGATCATAAGGCGTTACCCATAAATGCTTTTTAGCAAAGCCAGCCCGCTTGGCAACATAACTATTATTGTGAGCCAGCATCACCGGGTTATGCTCAGCAACGAGTTTATAGCCGGTCGGATTACCCACGGCGTTGATGCTGTTGGGGTTGATAATTTTCCAGAACCGGCCGGTTTGACCATTGGCTTCACGAGCCGCTTCCAGTTCTGTTTTTAACACGGTAGCTTCTGTATTAAACAAATTGCCCCATGGGTTTTCATCTTCATCCATTTCGCGGGGCGTGAAGTTGGTTTCGACCACGGAATTATTTTCACCATCAAGCATCATATGCAGGCGAGCACTAAAGAAATGTTGATGAGTAGGCCCATAGATTTCGGGTGTCACCATACCACCGAACTTAGGTTTTTCACCGGGAACCAATGCGCCTGTCTGAATAATACCGGTCAGTTTAGTTTCTTGTTGAATGGTGCCATCCTGATATAAATACCAGTAAAACCCGTAATCATAGTTACCCACAGTACAGAAGAAGCTGATAACCAAACGACGTGAGCGACGCATTTCATAGGTTTCACTGCGGAACTCGTAATGTTTCCATAAGGTGCCGTAATCTTCCTCATGCATACAGACGGCATTTTTCATCAAGAATGGCACGCCATTATCATCGACGGTTGGAATATCAAAATAGCGAATCGCGCCCAGACAGTCGCAGCCCAGCTCAAGCTGATTAGCCAGGCGGCCAAGACCATATTCACCGCCATCAAACGCACATTTCCAATAGTGGTTCAGATTGGTGTCAGAGTAGGGTACCGCCATATCGTTGATACTGGCACGATAAATAATCGGGCGCAGACGATCACCATCCTGGTAACTTAATTGGTTGAGTACTAAACCTTCGCGTGGGTTATAGCCCAGACGGAATTGCCATTTCTGCCAGTTCACTTTCCAGCCATCAACAGTGAAGCTCACACCTTCCGGCTGAGTTATTTGCAGAGGTTTAAGATCATCACGTGGCTTGGCGAGTGATGGAGTGTCGTAGTTGTGTTTCGTTTTAGGGACGGGAATATTCTGACCATCATCTAACAACTCGATGACCTTGCCTTCATTTAAATCGATAATCGCCACCAGACCATCAATAGGTCTTGCATAGCCATTATCGACAATTTCATCACGAATGAAGGCCACGCCTCGCATTAAGCGTCGACCACGGTATTTTTCTTCATCACCAAAATAACCAAATGACCATGGGTCAATTTGAATGGTTTCAATATCTTTATCGGTTAAGCCACGACGTTTCACCGCTTCAATAAAACCAGGATCTGCCTGAACGATATCGACACAAGTGAAGAACTCTTCCATCATAATGGCCGGCTGGCCAGTCACTTCAGGATCAATCTGTTCCCAACGTGTAATACTGTTGGTATTCAGGTCAATCATCGCTTCATGAATATCACCTGTGGCTTTATCAAGTACCACCGCAAAGGCTTGGCGTGAAAATGACTGACCTTTTTCAAAAGCTAATACTTCCGCTTTTGCCGGTTCTTCAAGCTGCACATAAGGAAAACGACACTCAGCACCCAAGCCTTTTTCTTTTCTGAGTAAATCAGAAGCGATAGCAATTTCTTCTATCGTGAGTGGATCAAGTGGATGAATGGCTTTAACGCCAGGTGTTGTTTCGGGTTTATAGGATGTTTCTAATGCGTGATTCATAGTGACCTCGTCGTATTGTTTTTCTGCTATCAATACTAGTGAGATCTGAATAGACCAATATCGCAAAGTGGCAAAAATCGACATCCATGTTGTGCTGGAGAGTCTGAGTTTAGTCTGGCGCTTCTATTCTTGGTTTGTTAAAGCCTTTTTGTTCCATGCAATTTTCAAAAGCGGGGAGGTTACCACTGCTAGTTTCATGGCAGTCTTTTACGGCTGATTTCAGCTGTTCATCAACTTCTTTAGATGGTGCTGGTACAGATGACTGTGGCTTTTCATCAAATCCCTTTTGCTCCATACAGCTATCGAATGATTCAACACTACCCTTGGCAGAATCACGGCAGGACTTCATTGCGTCTTCCAGTTCTTTAGGCACCATGCTGTCATCAACAGCATAAGATGGGGCCACCATGGCAAAAAGCAGTGTGATAAAAACACCTGATATACATTGTTTATGCATAAAAACTCCTTTTAAAAGTTATTTTCTGGCACCGGGTTTGATACCAAATAACGGGCAATATGATTGCCTGTGAGCCCTAAATACTCGTTTTTATTAATAATAAAGTAGGTTTTATCTTGATACTGAATTTTTCTGGCTGATGCTGGCAAAGATTTTTCAGCGTTTGGGTCATTTGAAAAATCAAAAGTAATAATCAAATACTTAGTCATTAAGCGTGTTTCCATAGTCATAGCAAAGTGTTTCATCAATTCTATTGCTGACATAGGTTAATGCGGGTTTAGAAAGGTAAAGTTTTATTACCACTTCAACTTCTCTTTGCTTTTTGATATCGCCCCAAAAGTTAACATCGCCAGCACAAACCCAGTGCAATAAAGACCTTCTTCATCGCCACTTTTAAATTATCAGACACAAGGCACTCTCTGCTATGTAAGTCATGATAAGGCTTTGATGGCTATTGATATTTATACATACACTTTGGCATGTTGTTTGCTGCATTCATATTGTTTATTAATGAAGAGACCATACAGATGACAATGAAGCTAAAGAATTTCAAAACAGTCTGGGGTCATACCGGTACTATTGAAGAAGCCGTTACCATGGCAAAAGAAGCTGGGTTTTCAGGTCTGGAAGCACCTGCCAAACATGACGATCCAAACCATTTCCCAGCACTGCAAGCATCGATTGAAAAACACAATACTGAATGGATTCAAGAAATCTGCACCGCCGGGTCTTATGTACCGAGACGTCGTGCCAGTGTGGAAGAACATCTCGCTGATCTGGAATCACAAATCATTTTAGGTAAATCGCTAAAACCCAAATTTGTCAATGTGATGGGTGGCTGTGATGCCTGGCCAATTCAAACTAGCATCGACTTCTTTAAAGCCGCTATGGATATTGCAGATAAACATGGTGTGTTATGTTCCTTTGAAACGCATCGTGGCCGTAGTTTTTATTGCCCATGGAATACCATGGCGATTTTAGAGCACCTGCCTGATATCAAAATCACCTGTGACTTCAGCCACTGGGTAGTAGTCAGTGAACGTTTAATGGATAGCGAATGGGATGCTATCGAACTCGCCGCCCAGCATGCTCATCACATTCACAGTCGGGTAGGGTATGACCAAGGGCCACAAGTACCACATCCTGCAGCACCAGAATATCAAGCGGCTTTAGAAAGTCATCAACGTTGCTGGGAAGCTATTTGGACAGCCCAGTGTGCACGTGGTTATTCGGAAACCACCATGACTCCTGAGTTTGGCCCAGATGGTTATTTGCACCATCTGCCATTTACCAATGCCCCCATTGCAGATCTCTGGGAAATCAATAGCTGGATAGGTCATACCGAGCAGCAGCATTTTGAACAATGGAAACAAGCAACCACATTAGCTGAGGTGTCTCATGGCTAACGCATTTCAACTTCGTGATCCCGCCGGGGCGAAATACAGTATCGGCGTATTGGCATATATCACTGTCACCTATTTTGGTGGCTGGGCAGCGATGTTTGCCAATAACTGGATAATTAATATTCTGGGCATGCTGGCCTGTGCTCACGGCATGATTATCGCGGCTTATTTATTACACGAATGTGGTCATAACGCCTTATTTAAAGACAATAAGGATAATGCCAAACTCGGTAAAGTCCTTAACTGGATTACCGGCAGTTGTTACGGCCGCTTTGAAGATATTCGTTATAAACACATGCGTCATCATGTCGATAACTGTGATCCCGTCGTATGGGATTACCGTAGCTTTTTAAAACGACATCCAGTTATGGAAAAGGTCGTCAAAGCAGCGGAATGGGCTTATATTCCCGCCATTGAAATCATGATGCACACCATGTTGGTGTTTGCGCCATGGGCTATTGAATCAAAGCGTGATCAACGACGTCGGGTTTTGACAGTGGTATTAATTAGAGGCGCGTTATTGCTGGCGGTGTTGCTGATTAGTGTCAAAGCCTTTGTGTTATACGCCGTTGCTCAATGCGTGTTGTTGACTGTACTTCGTTTTATGGACTGTTATCAGCATAACTATGAAGTGATTTTTAATCTGGATGATCCGGATGCCGTGTTCCCTCATCGTCGTGATTTTGAGTACGAGCAGGCCAATACCTACAGCAACTTATTGTCACATCGTTATCCGTGGCTAAATATGCTGGTGCTGAATTTTTGCTATCACAACGCCCATCATCAGAAACCGATATTGAACTGGTATGAGCTACCGGCTTTACACAAAGAAATGGGTGAAAAAGTCGCACCACAAACACTGACTTTCTGGGAGCAAGCTCGCTCTTATCACAAACATCGTGTCGCTAGAATTTATGCTGAAGAATACGGTGATGATGAAGTAACAACATCACTAAAAGAGGGAAGAGCGGTAGGAGTGGATGCCTTAAGTTTTCTCACTGCCTTTTAATAAAAAAAGCCCTTGGTGTTTACTGAGGGCTTTGTAATAAACGCACAAACTCAGTCACATAAAATTCGATATTGTCCTCAAGCTGATTAAGCTTGGGATTCACCATCCAACTTTGTGTCACACCCATCAGATAGCTATACATAGACATGGCAACCACCTGACTATCAGTGCTGGCTTTGCTATCTGCTTGCTGGCGATAGCGTTCAACAAAACCAGCAAAAGTGCTGATGAGCGACACCGTTAAGGCGCGTTCACGCTCCAGTGATGGCGATACCGATTCCGTGTATTCGGTTTTATTCAACAAAATCTCAAATGACTGACGGTAATACGTATCCTCAAATAATAAACTCAGCCACTGGCGGGCAAAGTTACTCGCCGCTTCGATGGGCTCCTGACTGTCATCACACTGAGCAATCAGCTTTTCTAATGGCGCCTGAGAATAGGCCAGAATCTCTTCAAATAACTCTTCTTTATTAGCAAAGTGCCAGTAAATCGGTCCACGCGAGCAACCCGCCTCATCAGCAATCAACCGTAATGTCGTACCACTATAACCACGCTGACCAAATAACTTTAACGCCGCATCAATCACTTTCTGTCGGGTTTTCGCTGCGTCTTCTTTGCTTCGTTTCATGAGTATTTTTCTTGGAGAAAATCAGATAGTAGCGTGAGGCTGGAAATGCTTCAAATATAAAGGTGTGAATGGTTGTGGCTAGGGTAAATTTATTCCGTTTTATTGCTTAGTATCAAAAATTGTGAAATATTCAGTTCAATACTGTCGAGATTGGAGAGCTTAACGACTATAGCGCCTCGTCAGCATGAAGGATTCGATTTAACTTAAAAATGGAGATTTTGCCATGCTAATTGCCTCTTCCTTGAAACAAATTTACAAACAAGATAACAAAAGCTCGGCACTATTTTTCCAACCCAGCTCAAGTTTTAGGCCTTATAATTCCGAGTTGTGAGGTTAATTTCTTTTATAGTCAATATGTTATGGTTGCCAAAAATGAATTATAAGGCCGCCTGTTTAATATTTATTATGAGGCCACTGGCCTCATAAAGCACACTGTTAGGTGTCACTAGCATGACAATTGATAGCTCAGATTATTACTACAACCCAGAGCACACGAGTTTTACATTTGAAGAACGAACGGGCGATCCAGATTCTTTTTCGACCGCTATCGGCCGAATTGTTCTAAATTTCTCTGAGCTAGAAATGCAAATCTCCAAAGCCATTGTTCTTTGTCTTGGAGCAGATCCAGAACGAAGCTCCATAGTCATTTCAGAGCTCTCTTTCCGAAGCAAAGTCCATGTCCTAGCATCCTTAGTTAAATTTATGGCGCCTTCAACAAGGTTTAATACAGGCAATGACGACACACTGGAATGTTGGAGAAAAATAGAGCGTCAATGCTTTCGAGCAGAAGAAAAAAGAAATCAAATTTTGCACTCTGAGTGGTCTGGGCCTTACCTTAGCGAGTTAAAGGCAGAAAGAATTAAATCTACAGCCAAAGCAAAAAAGGGTTTCGTTAGAACTACCGAAACAATTAATGATGCTGATCTACTTGATATCGCAGACTACATTATTTATGTCGCAGTTCAGCTTGAAGAGTTTTTCTTCGAAATTACGCCTAACAAATCATTCAAGGAGGGACCGCCCTAATCGAAACCAAGGGGTTAGATACTGTCTGACCCCATTGGTTCTACACCCTTATTAGGTAAGTAAATGAGTATCATATCAAAAAAATTCAGCGCGAAAATAACAACTTTAAAGGCAGAGTTTGAAGGCAATAGAGATGTTGTGCATCAGGGAATAAAAGGCGGGTTAAACGAAAGCGAGCTTTCCGATCTAATTAGAGACGTTATCCCAAAGAGATATAAATTTTCGAAAGGAATTATCGAAAACTCAAGAGGTGAACAGTCAAATGAAACGGATGTTCTCATCTATGACGATGAAATACTTCCTTCATATATGAAAAATGAACTCACCTTTGTTCCTGTCGAAGCTGTAAAGTACAACTTCGAAGTTAAAAGTACTTTGAATGCGAGCTGTAGTGGTTTACTGATCCCGAGAAATCATGGGGTCAGCCAACTTGATTTACTCTAGCTTCTTAAACTGATGTAATAAACTTAACAATAATGTTCTCGCTACAAGGATGTAACGACATGGCTAGACTTCCCCGTTTGGTGTTGCCCAATCAGCCTCTGCATATCATGCATAGAGGTAATAACCGTCAAGATATATTTGAGAATGAAGAGGATATGGCACGTATTCTCAGTGATATTAAAGAGTCACTGTCCAAAGCTGACTGTCATCTTCATGCCTATGTCATCATGACAAATCATTTGCATTTACTTCTTACACCAAAAGACAAAGACGAACTGACTGTATTTATGCAGTCGATGACAAATCGTTACGTCAGATATTTTAATGCAGGCCGAAAACGCACCGGCACCATTTGGGAAGGGCGTTTCAAATCCTGTTTGGTGGATAGTGATAATTACCTTTTCACACTATACAAATACATTGAAATGAATCCTTTAAAAGCAGGCATGGTGGAAGATCTTCAAGAATATCGCTGGTCTAGCTATCATCACAATGCGCTTGGTAAACAGGATCCGTTGATAACTGAACACCCACTCTATCTTGAGCTGGGAAATACCAAAAAAGAGCGCGGTGTATGTTATCAATTAATGATGGACAAAATAGCATTAGGAAATGAAAATCAAAACATTACTGATGCCACCATGAGAGGAGAAGCTCTTGGTAGTGAAAAGTTTCAAGATTGGGTCTGCAAACAAGCTGGGCGGCCTGCTGTGTTAAAACCTCACGGAGGGGACAGGAAGAGTGCTGAATATCAAAATCAAGTTGGCTGACCCTGACCAATCCCCACGAAAGGCACAATAAAAACAATGAACTAAAACCCAAAAAAAGGAACTCTCACGATATTTAACGATCGGATCAGTCACCACACTTATCAAATCAGGAAATACCATGAGAGCCCACACTATTTTGAATACATTCTTAAATGATGTCACGCCCAGCATGCATAAAGTTCGACGAGCCAGCTTATGTGCGGTATTAAGTAGTGTAGTGTCAGGTAGTCAACTATCCATTACCGCTATTGGCCGTAATATTGATAGTAAAACAAGCGAGAAACATCAAATAAAACGCAGTATGCGTCTCGTGAGTAATCCACATCTTTACCATGAAATCGGGGCCATTTATTCGGCTTTGGCGATGCGGTTAATTGGTCAACAAACTCATCCCGTTATTTTGGTCGACTGGTCTGATTTAGATCCTCGCAAACAACACTTTTTATTACGGGCATCAGTGGCAATTGATGGCCGCTCACTGACCCTGCACGAGCAAATCTATACCGTAGCTGAAAAAGACAAACCCACTATTCATAAACAGTTTATGGAAAGACTTAAAGCCATGTTGCCGGTTGATATTAAACCTATTATCGTCAGTGATGCGGGTTTCCGACTACCTTGGTTTCAGCTCATTACTTCCTTAGGCTGGGATTATGTTGGACGGGTTAGAAACAAAACCATGTGTCAACAACACGAGGAGGATGACTGGTTTTTAACACGTGAACTTTATCAACAGGCCACCACACGAGAAAAGTATTTAGGCCAATATAGGATGAGGCCTAAGAACAGCTTTATAACGCATCTTGTCGTTTATAAACAAATAAGCAAAGGCCGTAAAAAGCTCACAGCAACAGGTGAATGTTCACGTGCCAGTTCCAACTCACGTTCTAATGCCAGCCGTGAGCAAGAGCCCTGGTTACTCGCCACTTCATTAACGTGTAATAAAATAAGAGATACCAAAAAGGTAGTGAAACTCTATCGAACACGAATGCAAATTGAAGAAAGCTTTCGAGACTTAAAAACAGGGCTCAACTTTAATGTAAGCAAAACACGCAAGTTACATTATCTCTGTGTTTTATTACTGATTGCCATGCTAGCTCAATACGTTCTATTTTTGCTTGGAATGGTCATGACACTGACTAAAAGTCATCTTGGTTATCAAGCGAATTCGATTAAAACACGGTCTGTTTTATCCTATCAATATATTGGATTGAGAGCATTTCGAGATCGACGATTACGATTAAAAAAACGAGAATGGGAAGCAGCGAATAAAAAAATACAGTTGTTGATGCAGGTGCCAGTTTATGACTAGATTATTTGTGGGGATCCGTCAGTAGCTGACCCCTTGATCTATGATCTATTACCTTGATCTAACGTTGATCTAAGATAGGCGTTAGGTGTTCTGACTATGCAAATTGAAGCTGTACTTTATCTACTTTTTTTATTCGGATTGCCGTTTGTAGTTTATGTACTATCTAAAGAAAATCTTTTACCTGTAAAAGGTTTAGGTAAACTTGCAGGTATTAGTTGCGTCATTCTTTATGTGTTCATAGTTGGTTCAGCCGAGCTTACCAATTATCAACTTAAACAAGAGCTTGATTCTTACGATTTAGATAAGGATGGAAGTTTTTCCGATGCTGAGTTTACCTCTGACGCAGAAGAAGCAATGAATCGTTACATTCAAGATACAGGGCGAACTTTTGCACCAATAACCGGCTTCATATTCTCTTTTATCTATGTTGGGTTATTTTTTGGCATAATCAAACTATTTAATAAATATGTACTTAAACACACCTAAAAGGTAGGCAAAATCAGCTGTAAGAAGCGCGGCCTGGACTCGCTAACGCTGACCTTTGCGACCGGGGTTATAAGGTCTATGAAAAGAGTCATCTCAACATTCATCATGATTTTTATTGGCTCAGTGCAGGCTGAAGACTTTGGATCTTGTGGTTATCTTCCAAAGAAGACTGAGAAGTATCAATATCCAGAATGGGAAGTGTTTGATAGCTGTGCTTCTTATGCCGCTGGTGTGTTGCGAATATCACCAGAGCATAGAGAGAAACTTCATTTTGGAACTGAAGATTTGGCGGTATTTTTCATATCTGGTCAGTATTTCTACGTGAAACCGGATGGCAGATTTCTGCCTGTCATGTTCTACGATAACGGTGCTGACTATTTTCAAGAAGGATTAACTCGCCCCCAGAAAAACGGGAAAATCGAATTCTATAATAAGCATTTTGAGTTGATACTTTCACCTGACTATGATTGGGTATGGCCATTTCATGAAGGTTTGGCCCTTGTCTGTAACGGTTGTATTCTTACTCCAATGGAAGATGGCCACCAAGCACTCGAAGGTGGCTTATGGGGCTACATAAACAAGAAAGGAGAGGAAGTGGTACCGGTCAAATACAAGTCTTCTGAACTTCCTCGCCAGTAAAATTATTAAGAAAAGTATGTTGCTGATGCAATATGTTGACAGGGAACGCCGTCCAGCCCTATGTTCAGACTATTATCACTGATAGGGCTAACATAAAAGAACTTTAGTCTGCATACTAGTAGAAGCGGTGTTTATCAAAGATGCTGACTGGTCCTTAAAAATCAATAAGTAAACTAATCGCTTAATCAAGTATTCATCATTTCACACAATAAGCTAACGCTCATATGAGGTGCGGAAAGTGCGAAATAACACAATCAAATTAACAGGCTTTTCTCTCTCATGATTGATTTGTTCGTGGGATGGCCAGCAGCTACCTACATTAGCTTCGCTATTTGTACCATTATTATTTTATTTGTTGGTGTGCGTATCACTCGGTTAGCTGATGCCTTGGGAAAACGTACTGGGATAGGATCTGCCTTATTTGGTGCCGTACTTTTGGGCGGTACCACTTCACTACCGGGCATCATCACGTCAGTGAGCACAGCTTGGCAAGGTTATGCGGATCTTGCTGTCAGTAATGCGGTGGGCGGCATTGCTGCACAAACGACCTTTTTAATATTCGCTGATATGATTTACCGCCGTGCTAACTTGGAGCACGCAGCGGCCTCACTTGAAAATTTAGTTCAATGCACTTTGTTGATTGCTCTGCTGTCGATTGCCTTGGTGGGATTAACGGGGCCCGATGTCACTATTTTTGCCATTCATCCCGTGTCTATCATTTTATTACTGTCTTATGGCTTTGGTTTACGCCTAATTTCCGATACTCAACATCAACCACTTTGGTTTGCTTCGAAAACCAAAGAGACCAAGCCAGAAAGTGAGACATCCATCCCAGAAGGTAAGTTATCAATTTTATGGTGGAAATTTAGTGGCTATGCTGTGGCTATTGCTTTTGCAGGTTATGGCATAGGTGAGACTGGTATTGCCATCGCCAGAATCACAGGGCTTTCCGAGACAGTGGTTGGGACGCTATTTACTTCTGTTGCCACGTCACTACCTGAATTAGTGACGGTTTTGTTTGCTGTTCGGATGGGGGCGCTTACATTAGCTGTTGGCGATATTATTGGTGGAAACAGTTTCGATGTGTTGTTTTTAGCCTTTTCTGACTTTGCTTATCAAGATGGCTCAATCTATCACGCCACAACACAAGACACGGCATTCATACTGACCATTAATTTATTGATGAGTACGGTTCTTCTACTAGGTTTATTGCGTAGGAAGCGAAATGGTATTGGCAATATTGGCTTTGAAGGCTTTATGGTGCTAATACTGTATGCATTGGCCGTTGTTGTTGTGACCAGCTAAGCGCATATGAAAAATACTATGCAGTTGAATGATGAGGTGAGTCTATGAAAAGGGTGATTTTATTAGCGCTTTTGCTGTGTCCGGTCATGTCTTTGGCATCATCAGAGCAAGCCTTAATGTCTCTTCTTAAAGCCTCAGCAGGAAACGTTCAACCATCATTAGAAACTCAAAAAGCATTAGAGACGCTTAAACAACATAACATCATCAAAAATGAACCTGATATTGTTGCCGATTACAATCATATCTACATCGCCAACAAGCCGTTACCGGTATTAGGTGGGGTGTTGTTGGCTTTAGAGCATGAGTATCTTGAAGATTGGATAGGGTGTTGTGTCAATCCTGGCGTGGCTCTGGCTCTGCAGGTGAAAAAGGATAAGGATGACTCATCTGCGTTAGCGTCGTTTGCTAAGGAAAATCATTGCAAAGTGATGCCTTTTGAACAGTCTTTCATGACAAAGGATCTAAAAGAGGCTGCCTTTGACCATCTCAAAAAAGAAGATATTTTGGTGCTGTCCTGTAAGTTAAGTGATAGGACTTATGAGTCTAGGGAGTAAACTACTACAAGCTGATTTAGGATTAGACTGACTAACTTCAGACTTTAATGTTCATTAATATAAGGTAACTGCTCTTGTAGTTCTTTTAATTCTTTTCTGTGGTCATATAAATCGTCAAGCTCTGAGTCTAATTGCTTAATCTGTACTAGTAGTTGTTCTAAATATTGTGATTTTGACATCATGTGACAACCTTCTTTCAGATCGGCGTCCAGATGGTTTTGTAATTCTTCAACGGTATTAATGAATGCCCCATTGTTCTTCTCAGCAGGGTTATAATCATTGATTAACAAGATAATGTCATTGACTGAAACGGGGACATTGATGTTCTTGTATTGACCATCAGCGATTTTTATTGAGGCTGGTTTTTGGTTTTTGGGATCATAGATAACGGGTATTATTTTGTTGATTCTTGCACCATATAATTCTGCGTAGCCTGGTTGTTGTGGATTTTTACTACCAGTCATGGCTTTTTTAGCAAAGTTGTGAACCTGTTTAATGTGCATCGTGGTGTTTTTGTCCGGCCAGTTTTCGTTTTTAGCGTCAACAATAACGGCAATATGAATACCCGCCTTTTGCTTTTTGAGATGTTCATCGTACATTCTCCAAAAGGTCTGGTAATCCAGCGGTTTTTTTAGCACGGGGATTGGTAGAAATTGTCCCTCACGTGCCTTTGCTTTAATCACTTCAGGTTCAACTTCAAATGTCAGCTCTTTTGGTTCAGCTAGCACCTTCGGACCGAAACTGACAACAAAGACCGCTATTAATGAGTACATCACATTGGCTGATTTTTTCATTTATATGCCTTTAAGTAAGCTTGAGAATACATACATTTATCCGTTCCTTTTTCATTGAATCTGCTTAATCCGAGTTATCTAGGTGTGACTGAAGTATTTCAATGGCTTTTGAATAACGCTTGGAAAGTGATGTTGCTTTTTCAGGAGGGAGGGATTTAAGTCTTTCAGGATCTGTGTTGTCGATCAGGTCACACAGTTTGACTTGGATTGCACCTAATGGACCCGTCTTGGCCAGCTGTTGAATGCGTTGTTTATACGTTAGCCCATCATCAGCTTGTTTGGTGACAGTCTCGACAATGTGGATTGTCTTGTCCGAATAACCTCGCTCTCGTAATGCCTGAGGAGTGATGCCACAATCCTCTATCACATCATGTAGCAGGGCGGCATGACGCACATCTTCATCTGCATCTGGAAACAGTTTTTGTAATCGCATATGTACACGTAGAGGATGTTGTACATAGGGCTGCCCAGCTTTATCTGTTTGTTTGGAATGGAGCTTGATAATCCATGTTTTTGTATTATGGATTGACCGCTCAATCTGCCATGATGCCCATTGTTCATCGCTGACATTGTCGTCATTGAAAATATCGTAAACGCCCAAGCTGTACATTTGCTCAGCTAAATTTGCATGCAATTCATCGTCAACATCAGGAAGGGCCTTACCGTCTGTATCTGTAATACAATTAGTGATCAGGAAAAGCTGATCTCTATAGATATCCTCATGCGGAGGAGCCCCCCAGACATGATCCATTATTTCACTTAATGACTGAAGCTTATCAAGCCGCTGTTCTTCCGGGCCAGGGATACGATATAGTAATTCGGTGTTTCGATAATTGTTAGCACAGTATCGAACAATCGCTTTGATTGCCTCCCATTCACGGGTAGACGCATCAATGGTGGCGAACGCATATTCTGTTCGGGTGATGGAAATCATAGCTGTTTTGCAACTGAGTAATCTGTTTTATAAGATTGAGTCATCTTATTGTTGTTCTTTTTGTTTCATGACTTCCTGGTAGCCTTCCTTCACTTTTTTATCGCCTTGTAGGGCTTTCTCCCAAGCCATTTCTTCAAATGATTTAGCTTGTTTTCTAAATTGTTTGAAGTCTTCCATGTATTGAGCACCTTTTGCTAAGCTCGATTTGGAGCCTGATGAATCACTGTACTGCGAATGAGCATTTTTGAGAGATGAGAGGGCTTGTTTATTATGAGTTAATGCGGAATTGAAATAAGCTATCGCGTCTTCATTCAAGTTGAGTGCTTCAAAAAATATTGGGTTTGCTGTGTTGGCAAAGAACTGTTTGTAATCTTCACGTCGTTGCAATGCACTTTGCAGTGGCTTTTCGATTTTTTGAATAGCAACTTTTACTGCTTTCATAAGCGTTTCGACGCCCGTTATCAATGACCGATTAGTATTGTTGTGGTTTTCTTGTTCAAAAGCATATGATCCTTTATTGACGTCCTTCCAATTTCTATAGGCCAGATCTTTAGTCAGTTTTACTTGGCCTTGATCATCTATATTGAAACCTAATCTGTCAGGGTTGATACGCTCATCAGCAATGCCACCTTGCTTAGGCCTAAATCTAAAATCTATCACCTGTTTGTTATACAAGGCAGCATGAGGAAACTTCGGACATATTTTTTTGATTTCAGGAATGATGGTTTGCTGTAAGTAAGTAGCAGGGTTAGAAGTCAGAACCGACTGTCTGACTGCTTTATTGTCGAACTCAACGACTACTCTGACATAAGGATGGGAGCACCATTGACTGCCTGATGAGTAAAAGGAAGACATGGTGGTGAATCCTTTGCCTTCATGCAAAATGAAGTCATTCAAATCGTTATAGTAACGCTCACTTTTATCCTGTGCGCTCACCTGACCACAACACATTAAAAGAGCTAGCAATACCAAGATAGGTACATCTGATCGATTTTGCTTCATAAAAGAATCCTTTTTTATTTTAGCTAATGGTGTGGTGACAAGATTAAGTCAATGCATTCATTTTAATGGTAAGTGAGAAATGTGCAAATTCATATAAATCATAAGGTTACGGTTTAGTGCATATTGCTGGCTGGCCCGGCACTGACAGTACTGTTAGATGTACGCCTAAACCATTATGTTTATCAGTAATGACACTGTAAGCAAAAGTGTTATAGATTGATGGCAAATAGGCTGTTACTTATTTGTAAGATTCAATATGAATGAGGCAGATTGCTCACCTAATCTGCTCGCTCAACTGCCCTCAACACTCAGTTAATCAAATACGTTTAATCTAATGGATATGGAAGGATGACACCATTCTTATGATGTTAACTGCGAATAAATAATAGAGGAATATGTGATGTTGAAACTGTTATTACCGGTCGTGCTTTTTTCTTTAAGTTCGGTGAATACTCATGCTAGCGATATACGAAAAGAAAATCTTGGCAATGTTGAAGGTGTGATGGCTACCGCTCACGGGTATTGGAAAGGTGATCAAATCTTCTTCAGGCACGACGAAAGTTTATACAAAATAATGCTTTCAGCTTATACCAACACCGGGGCCTTTGACGCGGATATGCCATTGCAAGTGAATATGTCAGGGACAAAAAATACTTTATGCTCTACTTATTTTCTCGACAAGGACTATTCGTATGATGAAATGAAGGCGTTTGCTGAACAGTATTTGAGATCAAAGGTCAGGCTGCTTAATGTCCATCAAGTCTATTTAAACAATAAACGGTTGCACTGTACCTTTACTGATTTTGACGTGCTGGCGACGCGACAGGAACTGGCTGAGCAACGAGAAAAAGAGAAGCAAAAAGTCATTCAGGAAAGAGAGGGCTTTAGCTTTGAAGGTGATTTGGACGTGCAAGTGCCTTATCTCACGCTCAGATTTAAAGGGGTCAACACGCCTCGTGTTCTAGATGGCGAAATAACAACTGAAACACTACATCATTATTGCGGTAATACCATTCCCTACACACAAGCCATGAAAAAAGAGCAATTGCTTGAGATTAGACAGGGCCTGAAACAATCTGGTGGTAAGGCAAAGCTGAATAAGCTAAAAATTTCGGATGGCAAATGCACTTTGGAAGAGATTGTTCCTGTACGCTAGTTCGAACACAAAATGACATTTTTCTGCTACCGCTATTCTTGTATGGATGCAGTGATAAGCACAAATAGGGAAATTATTCGATAACATCGCGGTCGAAAATGTCTTTTGCTGGGTTCAAGCCCGATATAATTAACTGTTAATTTTATTTAAGGATTTACCTCTGTGTTTCGTTCCTTTTTCCCTCAGCCTAAACTGTTTTTTCTATCAGCACTTATCTGGACAGCCATTGTGGTGGCCTTTTGGTATCTATTAGGTGACGATATCGGGCGTTGGTTAGGATTTAATTTGCCGGATGGTGAGACCGAGCCCGTTATCGGCGTCGGTTTTTTTGTGACACCGCAGTTCCTTTGGTTTTACTGTTATTACCTGTTTGTCTCTGCTGTCTTTGCTTTGTTCTGGTTCACGTATTCACCGCATCGCTGGCAGTGGTGGTCAGTTGTCGGTTCCCAGCTGATTCTCTTTACAACTTACTTTTCAGTTCAGGTCATGGTTGCCATTAATGAGTGGCGACGCCCGTTTTTTGATGCCGTGCAAAATGCACTGAGTAAGGAGGGGAGTGTCACCTCAGACCTTTTATATGGACTGATTATAGATTTCGCTTCCATCGCTTTTGTCGCCATTATTGTGCTGGTGATGACAAACTTCTTCGTCAAACATTATGTGTTTCGTTGGCGCACAGCGATGAATAATTATTATGTGTCTCGTTGGGAAGAAGTGAGAAATATTGAAGGTGCTTCGCAACGTATCCAGGAAGACACCATGCGTTTTGCCTCCATTGTTGAGGACTTGGGTGTCAAAATCATTGAATCAGTGATGACACTGTTTGCCTTCTTACCCGTATTATTTGCCTTATCGAAATATGTCACTGAGTTTCCATTAATTGGTCAAATACCGGCACCTTTGTTTAATGCGGCGCTAGCCTGGTCAATTTTCGGTACTTTGGTGGTGGCTATTGCCGGTGCTAAGTTGCCTGGTCTTTATTTCAAAAACCAGCGTGTGGAGGCGGCCTATCGTAAAGAGCTGGTTTATGGTGAAGACCATGCTGATCGTGCTCAACCACCGACACTCAGAGAGTTATTCGGCAACGTCAGGAAAAACTATTTCCGTCTTTACTTTCACTATTGCTATTTCGATATCTTCCGCTACAGCTATCTGCAAGCCGATAATATTTTTGTCTATGTGATTTTGATACCAACCATTGCCGCGGGGGCCATCACGTTTGGTCTCTTGCAACAAATCCTGACGGCATTCGGGCAGGTCTCAAGTTCATTTCAATACTTAGTTAATTCCTGGGCGACGATCGTTGAGTTGCAATCCATCCATAAACGTCTGGCTGGATTTGAGGCGACGTTTGAGGGACGGAAGATGCCAGAATTAGCGTGATTCATTACTGGAGAATGTGCTTAAGAAACGCTTTGCGTTTGCTCTGTAACGGTTAACGAGATAGCTCTGATGCTAGCTTTTGATAGGCGGTTTTTATATTGAATTGAAACGATAAAATTCATATCCGTTGTAGAAAAAGAACGGCATAATATGGCAAACCAATTTCTGGTTCAGGCATTGACTGACAAGTCATGACGCATTTAATCATTGGAATATCAAATGATACGCATTGGGTGGTTGCTTTGCATTTTATACAGTTCGAGCGCATTGGCTGCGGGCGAAGTTGAAATCCCGCTTCTGGCTGAAACCAGTCACCTTCAGACGGCGATAAGTCGCGTCCTTGAATTTGATGAGAATGGCAAAGCGACACTCGGGCAAGATCCATGCAATCGCATTGATTTATCCGATATGAAGATGGCCACAGAGGATGACAAACTGTCGGTTGACATGGCTGTAGCGGCAACCACCGGAGTCCGAGTATTTGGTTCCTGCCGAGGGTTAACACCATGGCAAGGGCGTCTGGCATTAAAATTGATGCCTCAAGTGACCGAGTCTGGCCTTGCAATAGAGTTTATTCTCACATCGATTGAATTATCACGCCCCGATAATAGCCCCGGTATTCTAAGCAAACCTGTACAGGTGATTGCGGATGCCTTGGTGCTGCCACGAATGAAAACAGTGAAAATTGATCTGGGTGGGCCGCTTAATGAGTTGGATGGTTTAATAGAACAGTTACTAGGGCCAAATAGCACACAAAGCGTTGAGCAATCCTTGGTGCAACGCACGCATATTTCACGTCTCCAGACAGAAGAAACAGGTTTAAAAGCATGGATCGCTTTTCAGGTTCGGGCATCTGACCCGAGTCATAAATATTCTGAGCCGGTTTTAGATGCCGATGAAGCCGCACAATGGCAAACGCTTGAAGATGAATTCGATGGCTTCTTGACTACAATTATTTCAGTACTGGCTGAGTCAACCGACTCTCATGTGTTAAGAATGGAATTGCTCGCCATTTTGCTGGATGCAAGGTATGCGATTGCTGAGGCGCTGACAACCGATAACCCCGAGTCTGATCCTGTTCGTGAGTTATTTTTAACCACGTGGGAACGCTTACGCCCACTGATGAGTGAGCTTGAAGGAATGGATACGCCAGGCTTGGAAGTCGATTACAAACTAGCTGCATTTATTGCTGGTGGTGACGCGCTTCGTGCACTAGATGCACTTGGACCTGAATATGGTCTGGAAATTACTCGGGATGGTCTGCGTAGACTTGCTCGCTTGTTACTGGCTGGAACTGCACCACCGCGATTTACACCGTTACCGTTAGAGGTGGACGAAGATTTTCGTGACCTGTTTGGTTTTGATACCGGAAAGAAGTTTGCACCCACCACCATCGAAGTCACACAAAGTCTCGTTGAAACGGTGAGTTTATTAGGTAGCTGGTTAATGCCAGTTGCCCATGCTGCAACCATCTCACCTGCTGAAGCCTTAAAAGGTATGGTGCCACAGCGTGACAACCTTGATGATTATCTCGATTTGGTTGCCAGTTTATTACAAGAACAGTCAAAGTCATGGTTGGCGAATAATAAAAAGATGCCTGCCAGACTGACAGAGCGACTTGACCCGCTTGTTCGGGCGACAGCATGGAAAGAGTCCTGTTGGCGTCAGTTTTCTGGTTCGACTAAAAATCCCCAAGTATTGCGTTCGGCAGTGGGGGCGGTGGGTATGATGCAGATCAATGGTCGGGTGTGGCGTAAGGTTTACGATCTCGACCGCCTGGTTGATGAAGTGGACTACAACGTGAATTCCGGTATTGATATTTTGACACACTACATGATTGATTACGCCATCCGCCGTGGCGAGCACGAACAACCCGGTGGTGATGATAATTTGATAAAAGCAAGTTATGCCGCCTATAACGGCGGACCAGGTCAGTTGGCACGTTATCGTAGTGAAAATACACCCGCCAGATTACGTTCCATCGATAATACATTCTGGAGTTACTACACCAGCTTCAGCTCGGGTCAACTACCTGATATTTCAAGCTGTTATGTGGTCAGTAATTAAAGACTGAATAATCTCACGAATCCAGTACGTACATTTGAGGAGTAAACTAGCCTGTCGAGCAGAACAAATAGAGATAATCTCAGATAATTGAAACGATATAGGTCATGCGTTAATGACAGAAAACCCAGTTTAAGTACTGGTGTTCTTTATTGAGATTTAACTAAAAGTGATGTCCACTATCCTTGTGGACTTGAGGTTCTCAATGTTTACCTTCAGCAAACTCTTCAATAGCTTTGCTACAGAATGCATCCAGATCGTCGGGTTTTCTACTGGTCACAAGACCATTATCGACTACCACTTCTTCATTAAGCCAAGTGCCTCCAGCATTTTGAATATCCGTTTTTAAACTTGGCCAAGAGGTAAGCATCTTACCTTTAAGAATATCGGCTTCCACCAATGTCCAAGGCGCATGGCATATGGCAGCAACTGGTTTGTGTTGACTGAAAAAATCACGGATAAAATTGACAACATTTGAGTCAGTTCGAAGTGCATCCGGGTTGGCGACACCTCCAGGTAATACCAGTCCATCATAATCACTGGCTGATACCTCGGAGATAGCTTTGTCGACACCAAAAGCATCCGCTTTGTCGAGATGATTGTAGCCCTGAACTTTCCCTGCTTTGAGTGCAATGAGTTCCGAGTCAGCGCCTGCGAGTTTGATTTGCTCCCAAGGCGTAGTCAATTCGATCTGTTCAAAACCATCGGTCACGAGAAACGCAATTTTTTTGCCTTGCAGAGTGGTGGTTGAATTTTGCATAACTTATCCTCCTTATCTAGTTGGGTACTAAATGTGTTTAAAGTTCATGCATAGAATCGAATTTTTCAGATTAAAAATGTGAACGATTTAAAACCAAGTAATTTTCTTGGCGTGTTGACTGACATATTCGATACAACGATTATTTATCCATGATGTATGGTTATCATGCTTTGTTTGAGTTTTAATTAATCGCGACAGAGCATGGACCTTCAATGTAATGTCAAATTTAAGTATTCAAATCGTTAGTAAAATTGAGATGATAATGCTGTGTTTCTCTGCAACGAAGTGATGAAATAATCAGGTGAAAACTAACTTCAGATATTAGACATAAAATTAAAGTAGGGAAGCAATCAGAATGTTCAAAGAGACCAACACGCGATCAATTATTAAAGGTGTAACTTGGCGCCTTGTGGCAACGACGACGACAGTGATTATCGTTTATATATTTTTTGGTCGGCTTGATCTGGCTATTGTGGCCGGGTTGCTCGAAAGTGTATTGAAAATTGCGCTTTACTGGGGCCATGAACGGGTATGGCACAAAGTCAAATGGGGGAAAAAGCGCATTGAACCATTTAATCTCTGGTTTACAGGTTTACCCGCATCCGGGAAAACAGTTATCGCAGATGCTGTTTACGTTGAATTAGAAAAAATGCAAATACCCATCGAACGAATAGACTCCAAAGATATTCGTGATCTAATTCCTAACATCGGCTTTTCAAGAGAAGAACGTAACAGACATCTAAGTAGAGTGGGGCACTTAATCAAAACGTTACAAAATAATTCCATCTCCACTGTCGCTTCTTTTATTAGTCCCTATAAAGAATCACGTAAAGCATTAAGAAATATGGTGAAAAATAACATTGTTGTTTATGTGAAAACGGATATTGAAACCTGTAAAAAAAGAGACACAACCGGAAGTTATGAAAGAGCACTTCGAGGTGAGCTGAAAAATTTTACGGGCATCAGTGATGTGTACGAAGAACCGGAACATGCTGAAATTGTGATTGAGACAGAGAAGCTGAGTATAGAAGAATCAGCACAAGTCATTACTAACTATATTAAAAAGCACTATATGAAATAACTTCTGCGCAAATAAAGCTATAAAAAAAGCCGCTAGAAAAAACTAGCGGCTTTTGTATATCAGAACTATTCGTCACCGATAACTTCACGAATACGTTGAGCGATGTAGCTAACATGGGTTTCCAGAGCAAAATGGCCGGTCTCTAGTAACTCGACCACGGCATTTGGATTATCTCGCTTATAAGCCTCTGCACCGGGTGGGATAAAGAAAGGATCGTGTTTACCCCAGATAATCAGTGATGGAATTTGAGTGTCTCGAAAGAACTGCTGAAACTTGGGATAGATTTTCAGGTTATTTTGATAGTCAAGAAACAGGTCTAACTGAATCTCTTTATTGCCTCCACGTTCAAATAAAAATGTATCCAGATAATAAGCTTCCGGTGCTAACAACTCCTCATTTTCTACTCCATGAGCATACTGCCAGCGTGTACCTTCCAGATTAAGAATAGCATCATGTACTACCTGACGATTTTCTGCATTTGGTTCATCCCAATATGCTTGAACAGGTGCCTAGGCATCACCTAGACCTTCCATATAAGCATTACCATTTTGTGAGATAAAGCCGGTTACACGTTCCGGATAAGCTAATGCCAGACGCAGACCAGCAGGGGCACCATAGTCAAATACGTAGATGGAGTATTTATCCAGCTTCAGCGTATCAACAAATTTCACCAATGTGTCGCCCAAGCTATCAAAGTTATAAGTGTAGTGGCGAGTAGCAGGCACCTCAGTAAAGCCAAAGCCAGGTAAATCAGGCGCAATAATATGGAACTTATCAGCTAACAAGGGAATGAGTTCACGGAATTGATGTGATGAACTTGGAAAACCATGTAGCAATAAGAGTGTGGGTAATTTGTCATCACCGGCTTCACGGTAAAACAACCTCACACCATCAGTCTCTACAAATTTATAACGAATAGGATGATGTCTGTTTTTAGTCATTCTTCTCTCCTTTATTGTGTAACTTCTAAAATGTAACTTTTCAGGTTACATGTGCAGTGCAGTATGTGAGTTTTTATGTAACTAGTCAATTGTGTTTTTAATGGTTACAATGTTATGTGAATAAACTGAGTGAGAAGGTATGACCAACGCTAGAAATATAACCAGAAAGCCTATTGTTATTGCTGATCATCCTGTATTGGATATGTTGAATACAGTGGCTATCGTGAATAAACAGCAGGACGATTTTTGGCAAACGGATGAAGATGTTATTTATTGGTTGGAAACTGTAGCGAATATTAAGCTCACTTCACATAAAACGTTTAAGCAAGGCGAGTTACTCAAGACTGCAAGATTGTTAAGAGAAGTCATTCGTAAGCTGGTGGTAAAAAAGAAAGGGGATTCGCTAGACAGTATTAAGTCTTTAGAACCTTTTCTTGATGCATCGCTGAGCTGGGTCCGTCTGCAAAAAAATGCGGAAGGGCAATGGCAGCAACACCGTTGTTATAAGCAGGATACGGTCGAACAAGTTTTTGCTCCGATAACAGAAGCAGCCGCTGCACTATTAGCAGAGGTAGATTTTAATCTGGTCAGAGTATGTGAACACGAGGAGTGCATACTGTGGTTTTTAGATCGCACCAAAACACATAAAAGACGCTGGTGCAGTATGGCGCTTTGTGGCAACAGACATAAAGTGGCTAAATACAGAAAGCAAAAAGTCCAATAAATCTTACAATCATGGCTGGCAGAGTCCACGTAACTCAAATGGTTACAAGAGACTTTTGTCAGTTATTCTCTCCAATATTTCAAAATTCCACTTTTTTCAAAAATCATACTTTTGGCTGATAGTTTTTAATGCCAAATTTCTTTATGCTCCATCCGCTAATGAGTTTGTTAATTAAAGATTGCCTAACATCATGTGAATCAAAGCGGAAAGCCTCAGGAGCAATGCCTACATGAGCTGGATTACACAGGTAAATCGGATATGAGAAATGCATACACACTTTCTGCTTTACCTAAATTTACTAAGCCCTTTAGGTGATGTCGTGGATCAGTTTTTGCCAACTCAACATACAAAATCAAGCAAGCTAATTTTGCCAAATAGAGGGTATGCATGTGACAAAAGAAAGTTATTTTTATCTGTAGTTAATTGATTAATAAAGATAATAAATAAACTGAAAACCAAAAAATATTGAGTGTGACCTTACCAGCACATGAAGACACCTTTAATTACAAACCTCGTTTAAAAATAAATTAAGAAATAAGATGAAATCACCGAACCAAATATTCACAAAATCGCCTCGTAGGAAACTAAAATCACTCACCAAAACTATGTTGCCGTTGATATATTTTGGAATGAGCCATTATGCCACCGCAGACACGCTTTATTGGGATGGAACAGATACTACCAGCGGTAATGGGTCTCCAGTGGGTGGTTCGGGAAATTGGAATACGTCTACCAACTGGACTAGTGATGCTTCAGGCACAACTAACCAAGCTTGGGGAGACGGTGATAATGCAGTGTTTGATGGCACAGGCGGTACAGTAACTTTGGATTCCGCTCAGTCTGTCGGAGATATAACATTTAATTCCGATGGCTATTTATTGACCAAGACTAATAATGCCAATGCAGTTCTATTTGCTAATCCTGTCAATACATATACCGTGACAAATGCTGATCATACGGCAACTATTAGAACTATTGTCGGTATGTTTGGGGGCGTATCACCTAATGCATTAACCAAGTTGGGCGATGGGAAGCTAATCCTGGCAGGTTTTAAAAACTACACTGGCGATACAACCATTTCTGCAGGAACATTAGAAACGCGCAGTCTAGCTATCAGTGGAAACATCATCAACAACAGCGTGTATATAGTGAATATAGGGACAAATGCGACAAGCTTCTATAGTAGTACTCTAAGTGGCACTGGCGATTTAGTTAAATCAGGTGGTGGCACTCTCGTTTTATTGAACTCTAACATCTACACTGGCCGCACCACAGTCATTGATGGCACGCTAATGACTAGGAATCTATCAGCTTTGGGCAACAATAGTGCCGTTAGCGTGAATAACGGTACCCTAGCCGTCGATAGCCAGAGCTTAACCATTGGTTCACTGGGAGGTACGGGTGGAATGGTCGACATAAAAAGTGGCCAACCACTAACAACAGGGTCCGACAATACTTCAACCACATATAATGGTGTGATTTTAGGTAGTGGTCAGTTAACTAAACAAGGGGCTGGCAGCTTCATCTTAACCGGAAATAATTCATACTCAGGCATCACAACTATTTCTGCTGGCACTCTACAAATCGGCGATGGTGGCACGACTGGAACCTTAGGTACTGGCGACGTTATCAACAATAGCTCGCTTATTTTTAATCGTTCTGATGCATCAAGCTACGCTGGTGCTATCAGTGGCACAGGTAGCTTCACTAAACAGGGCACAGGTCTTTTTAATTTAATCGGCATCAATACATACACTGGGGCTACAACAGTCAACTCAGGTACCCTGTCAGTCAACGGCTCAATAAGTAATTCCATGACTACCGTGAATAGTGGCGGAACGCTGGGTGGTACTGGCACCATGGGTGATGTCTTTATCAATGGCGGTACCTTTTCTCCCGGTAATTCCATCGGCACCATCAATGTGTCGGGAGATGTGGATTTTAGTGGCGGCGGTAACTACGATGTAGAAGTGAATGCAGCAGGGAATAGCGATAAAATCGATGCAACAGGCAGCGCCACGTTAACCAGCGGTATCGTCAATGTGAAAGCGGCACCAGGCACTTATGCGTATGCCACAGACTATACGATTCTTACCGCCACCGGCGGACTGGGTGGTACAACCTTTGATAGTGTGAATGCCAATCTGGCCTTTTTAACGCCGACCTTGAATTATGATGCCAATAATGTGTTTCTTAAGTTGACTCGCAATAGTACTAACTTTAGTGATGTGGCCAGCACGCGTAACCAACGAGCAGTGGCAATGGCTATTGATAACAACACTAGCCAGCTAAGTGATTTAGTAAGTCAGATCACGCCCTTATCCAGTTTAGCTGCAAGACAAGCTTTTGATAGTTTGAGTGGTGTTCAGCACAGCAACAACCAACTGATCACCCGTTCCGTAGCTTCACAGTTTAATCAGTTATTATTCAATCATGGCAGTCAAAGTGGATCTGGCTCACTGGCCTTTAATAATCAGTTCAACGTTAGTGGTATGAATTCTGGTTCAGCATCCGGCCTGCCACAACAACGAGGCTGGTGGGCACAGGGCTTTGGCAGTTTTAACGACATTGATGATAGCCATAACGCACGCGGTGCTGACTATCAAACCAGCGGCTTGGCATTTGGTATTGATGCTGATTGGCATGAGTTTGTGATGGGGGTCGCAGGCAGTTATGCCCACACTGATGTTGATCCTTATTCAGGTAACAGCACTATCGATTCATACCAAGCGGCCACTTACGGTAGTTGGCAACAGGATCAGATCTACGTTAATGCTAGCCTTGGCTTTGGTTTGCATAAAGTGGATGCTTCACGCACGGTTACCATGGGCTCTTCGGTTAGTACGGCTAAAGCCGATTACGATAGTTTTGACGTCAATGTCACGATTGAGGCGGGTAAGGACTTTGCACTCAACGCAGACACCGCTTTCACACCATTTGCCGGTGTTTCTTATCTGCACAGCACACGAGATAGTTTTAATGAGAAGGGGGCAGGTGCAGCCAACCTGAGTGTAGATAAAGAAACCGACGAGAGCTTGTTGACCTCTATTGGTATGTGTTTAAGCCACGATATCCACATGGCGGATAAACGGATTCTTACCCCTTTTGCCAGTATCGCCTATGTGCATGAACATATGGATAGTGTTTCAACACTGAATGCTAATTTTAAAAATATATCTGGATCAAACTTTTCTATCGATGGTCCGGAGCTGGATAATAATCGCTTACAGTTAGCTCTCGGGGTTACCGGGCAGCTGACAGGAAGCACGTCTTTGAATGTCGGTTACACAGGGGAGTTTGCAGACTCCCACCAGAATAACGCCTTATCAGCCACGTTGGATATTGCCTTCTAATGTTATGTTGACTCAATGCTATTGGAACATCTCCTGACAATGACAGTCCAGAATAGTGAGTTGTTACAACCACAAAAGGAGATGGTATGAAACTTAAAACAGCTTTTCTAACGTCATTGTTACTGACATCAACGGCTTTTGCTGCAGATGATATTACGGTGGATATGACCAATTTAAAAACAGGTGAAAGCGTCGGCACCGTTACTATCAGCAGTCATCCTTACGGTACCGTTTTTACACCAGATTTAAAAAACCTGCCAACAGGCATACATGGCTTCCATGTGCATGAGATCGCTTCCTGTGACGCCAAGAAAAAAGACGGTGAATTAGTGCCCGGCGGTGCAGCTGGTAGTCATTATGATCCTTCCGAGACAGGCCAACACGCTGAACCATGGAGTTTTGAAGGTCACAAAGGTGATCTGCCAGCGTTATATGTTGATGAGAATGGTGATGCCACCTTACCGGTATTATCACCAAAACTTAAATTAAAAGAGTTACATAACCGCTCATTGATGATTCATGAAAACGGTGATAATTACTCCGATAATCCCAAGCCTTTAGGCGGCGGTGGCGCTCGTCTGGTATGTGGTGTTATCCACTAAACATCTAATAGGAACCCGCAATTAAGCGGGTTCTTTTTATCCATATAAAACATAGTTTACCGCTCGATGCTGAAGTCGTTTGGTATAACTCTCGTTGTCTCTTTCACTTTTAACATAGCAATTTTACTATGCCACTCAACACCAAGTTGTGAGCAAGTAATGTATGTAGTTGATATAGTAAATAAATAAGACATTAACGAGGTTCTCATGAGTAATCATCAAATCAATATTATGTTGAAATACATGAGAGCCAGTATGTATAGCTTATTCATACTATTATTTTTTCTGGGTAGTTACTTTCTCTATTTGATGGTGCAGTCATTCCATCACTTGAATGACAATGCGATTTCATCATCCCGAACTGTTTCCGACAGTGTTTTTTACAATGAGCGTGAAAGTTTAGGAAAAGTGGTTTATGACTACAGCTTCTGGAATGATGCGGCTGAGGCGCTTTCTGGTGTTGATGATGCATCATATTACGAAGATAACTTTGATAGTGATTATTTATTCAATACCTTTACTATTAACCAAGTCATCATCTATGAACACGACGGCAATCTAAAAGACAGTATCGTAAACGGCGTAAGAGAGGAGCTTAGTAGCTCGGTTTATACTGAGCCTGCTTTTGCACGGATGTTTGATCAAGCCATACAAACCGATTACGAATCGCCTGAGCCTATCACGTCGTATATCAGTATTCATGGTCAAATTCATGTTATCGCTGCATCAGTCATTGTGGCAGATAAACAAACAGACCAACTCAAAACAGGTGAGCTTTATGGTGTCTTAATGATGACTCGTAAGTTAGATCGGGCTCTCCTGACAAAATGGGATAAACAGTTTCATTTACATGACCTCACTATCCAAGCCACCAATAGCCCATTGAAAAAAAACTATATCGCTAAAGATATTAAAGATATCGATGGGAATGTTATTGGCCATGCTACATGGAAGCCTCACCAGCCAGGAAAGCAGTATATCACTGAGATATTGCCTATTACGGGTGTCATCGTTTTGTGTGTGATTATTATCCTGATTGTATTTTCTACCTTCATGAATAAATACATCAGGCACATCAGGCTGGCTGCCCAGCAGCTCGAAAATAACCGGGATGAGTTACGGAAATTGGCTCATTATGATTCAGTCACTAACTTACCTAATCGGTTGTTAGGTATGGACAGGCTTGAACAGGCGATTCTGGCTTCATCACGCTATGACAGCTACACAGCATTATTGTTTATTGATCTTGATGGGTTTAAAGAGGTTAATGATACACAGGGACATGATGTCGGGGATCAATTGTTATATGAAATCGGTAAACGCTTGTTGTCTTGTGTAAGAGAAGGGATTGATACTGTTTCTCGTTTGGGTGGTGATGAATTTATCGTGACCCTCACACAGTTACAAAGTAAATCAGATGCCATCAATGTGGCTGAGGATATTCTGGCGTTAATTCAGAAAGAGTTATTTATTGGTGATGTGACCCTTGCCATCTCAGCCAGCATTGGTGTGGTTATCAGCCAGGGGAATAGTCTTGATGCCAAACAAATGATTAAAACTGCTGATATCGCGATGTATAAGGCTAAATTGGCTGGAAAAAATCAATTTGTCGTGTTTGAAGAGAATAAGCAAAGCTGAAACAGTGATAGAGTCTTAATTTAATAAACTAAAAAACATAATTGAAAAGAGGCCTTTTCAGTCACGTTTTAAAGACTGTCTTATTATGTGATAGTCATCATTTTTAATGACCCTGATGATCACAGCACCTACTCATGGGAAAGTAATGACGAATCAAAATAGTGCTCGCGTGGCATTAGTGACCGGCTCAACATCTGGTATAGGCAGAGCGATTGCTCAACGTTTGGCTGATGAAGGTTACACCGTGGCTATACACTCTAAAAATTCAGTTGACGAGGGGAAATTATTCGCCAGTCAGCTAAAGAAAGCCTCTTATTTTCAAGCTGATCTGGCAGACCAAAAGCAAACCAAAGGTTTAATAGAGGCCGTGCTGGCAGCGTTCGGCCGGTTGGACGTATTAGTTAATAATGCGGGTATCAATGCCATGATTCCGCATAAAGATCTGAAGCAAGCCGACGCCGATGTTTGGCGTGATTTATATGAAGTGAATGTTATAGCGCCTTGGGTGTTAATCGCTGAAGCAGAGTCTGCCTTGAGGGCTTCCGCTTCTGACGCTTGTCCTAGTTGTATTGTTAATATTAGTTCTCACGCGGGCGTCAGGCCAAAAGGGGCGTCGATTCCGTATGCTGCGTCAAAAGCGGCGTTAAATCACATGACAAAACTGCTCGCGCTAAATTTATCTCCGGCTATTCGAGTGAATGCTATTGCCCCTGGTTTAGTCGATACACCCATGACAGCGTCTTGGCTGGATGCACAGTCATTATGGAAAGAGAAGTCGCCTATGCAGCGAGGTGCCAGCCCAGAAGATATTGCGCATATAGCGGCTATGATCATTTCCAGCACCTACCTGACCGGCGAAATCGTGTTATGTGATGGTGGTTTGAATCTGACTTAGCTTGTTTTGGATGCAACAAGCACATAAACCAGTATAAAAATGCATCAAACTGAACTGATTCACAAGCCTGCCAATGCATGATTGAATAGCTAGGTTATCAATTAAGGAGAGATTAAGTGATTGTGATTTATGGTATCAAAGAAAAGCTGAATCCAATCAAGATGCAACTGTCGGATGTTATCCATTCTTGTATGCAATCGGTACTTGGTTTGCCTGAGGATAAACGAGCACATCGCTTTATTCCGATGGATAAAGAGGATTTCTTTTATCCCGGCGGCAGGAGTGATGACTATACCGTCATCGAAATACATATGATGTCAGGGCGAAAACCAGACACGCAGAAACAACTTATCAGGTCTTTATTTTGTGAAATAGAAGGACAACTGGCCATTTCGCCTAATGATATTGAAATTACCATTCATGAGCAGGCGCCTTATCAGTGGGGATTCAGAGGAATGACAGGCGATGAAGCCAAGGATCTGAAGTATAAGCTTAATGTGTAAATGGAACAGATCCAGATTTAATAAGGTATTACTGTGAAACATAAAATTGCACTGTATGGTGCCGGCAATGTGGGAGCGACCACGGCGCAATGGTTGGCTCAGAAAGAATTAGGCGATATTGTTTTATTTGATATCAATGAGAGTCTGGCAGAAGGTAAAGCTTTAGATTTAATGCAAGCAGGGCCTGCAGCGGGGTTTGATTGCTCTATCTTAGGGAGTGATAATCCTGACATTATTGCTGATGCCGATATTGTTGTAGTGTCAGCAGGTGTGCCCCGTCGCAAAAATCCGCAGACGGGCAAATATCCAGGTCGTGACGAACTTATCAAAATTAACCAAGCTGTCATTGAGCAGGCTTCAGCACATATTAAAAACCTCGCTCCTGACGCTATTGTGATTATGGTGACCAATCCGATTGAAGCGATGTGTCATGTCGTGAAACAGATCACTGGATTTCCTAGTGAACGCATTATTGGACAGGCTGGTGCTTTAGATACCACACGCTACAAAACCTTTATCGCAATGGAATTAGGTGTCAGTGTGAAAGATGTCAATGGCATGGTTATCGGTGGGCATGGTGATGCAATGGTGCCACTACCAACTCACACTACGATTTCAGGTATACCCATTTTAGAATTAATTCATGAAGACCGGCTGGAGCAGATCATTCACAGAACCGCCCATGGTGGAGGTGAGATTGTGAATTTACTCGGTTATAGCAGTTACTACGCGCCGGCCGCAGCGACAGCATTAACAGTGGAATCAATACTTCGTGATCAGCGAAGATTGATTCCCAGTGCAGTGTTAACCCATGGGGAGTATGGCTATAACGATTTATTTATCGGGCTACCTGCTATCTTAGGTAAAAATGGAGTAGAGGCCATTGTCGAACTCAATTTGACTGATAAAGAAAAAATGAAACTGCAGCACTCAGTCGAAAGTGTAAAAGACGTGGTGAACCTTTTAGGTTATTGATGCTGGATATTACAAGCCACTCACTCTAGGCTGATTAAGCCTGATAAATACTGATAGAATTCGCTGTTTTTAATTCGAGACCAAATATGGCTTCTTCTCCCTATGTCACTGCAGAAGGTTATGCTTTGCTTAATCAAGAACTCACGGAACGTTGGGCTCGGCGTCGTGATGTGGTTAAAGCATTGTCTGCCGCAGCAGCAGAAGGGGACCGCTCTGAAAATGCAGAATATATCTATCGTAAAAAAGAATTACGTGAGATCGATCGCCGTATTCGTTACCTGCAAAAAAGGCTGCCTGATTTAAAAGTCGTGGATCAAGCACCGGATAATCAGTCACAGATTTTTTTTGCCGCCTGGGTAACGGTCGAGACAGAGGCCGGTGATGAAAAAGAATATCGCATTGTCGGGCCCGATGAGATTGATGCCTCAAAAGGTTATATCAGTATCGACTCGCCATTAGCTCGTCAGTTATTGGGTAAAACGCTGGATGATGAAGTCGTGATAGAGGTCGCAGGTCAGAAAAAAGTCTACTTTGTCTTGGCTATCCGTTATTCCTAATATCTGCTGTTTTTTTATCTGCATCTAGTATCCGTTATTTCAGGTTTTTGTTTTTTCTTGCATCATTCAATCATTGGCAATATGATACGATATATCATTAATTGTGAGGTTGAGATGAAAGATAATATCGCTATCGCCTGTTCAGGGCTTTGTCTGGTGCACTGCTTAGCGACACCGATAATCATTAGTTTGGCTTTATTTGGCGCTGCAAGCAGCTCATTTGAATCACCGTGGGTGCATTTATTGTTGTTGATCCCCGTCATCATTTTAGCGCTGTTGAGTTTGCCATTTTCATATATACAACACGGTAGTTATTTACCCATGATCTTAGTGAGCTTGGGCATTAGCGCCTTAGTTTCAACATTTTTCTTACCAGAATATTATGAGTTTTGGATCACCGTCCCGGCAGCACTTTTCATTATGAGTGGGCACTTCTGGAATCGCCAATTAACTACAAAAAACGTGCAGATGATGGAGCCTAGCAATGGATGAGAAAGCACTAATGGCCATGTCAGAAGATGACTATATGAATGAAGAACAATTAGCTTTCTTTGATGCCAGATTGCTTCAATTACGACAAGAGACACTAGACGAAATTGAAGCGTCAAAGCAAGACATCAACTATGGCAGAGTCAGCGATGTGTCTGATAGAGCCACACTCGAAGAAGAGGCGCAGATAGCATTAAGACTGGCAGACCGTAAACGTCAGCTTATTCCTAAAATTGATAAAGCCCGGCAGCGAATACGTCAAGGAGAGTATGGCTATTGTCTGGAAAGCGGTGATCCTATTGGTATAAAACGCTTACTGATTAGGCCCACAGCGGAATACAGCACGGATATCAAGAACATAAATGAAAAAAGAGAACGACGTTATGAAGACAAACGATAATCGACTGCCGGTAACTGTTTTATCTGGTTTTTTAGGGGCAGGTAAAACGACCGTACTCAACCACATTCTGAATAATCGTGAAGGTAGAAAAGTGGCGGTTATTGTGAATGATATGAGTGAAATCAATATTGATGCACAACAGCTTAACAATGAAGTTGATTTCAATCGTGCTGAAGAAAAGCTGATGGAAATGAGTAACGGCTGCATCTGCTGTACTTTACGTGAAGATTTGTTGATTGAAGTCAAACGTCTGGCAGATGAAGGCCGTTTTGATTATCTCGTGATTGAATCAACTGGCATTTCAGAACCCTTACCCGTAGCAGAAACATTCACGTTTGCGGATGAAGAGGGTGATAGTCTCTCTACCATAGCTCGTCTCGATACCATGGTCACGGTGGTCGATGCTATCAACTTTTTGAAAGATTTTCGTGAAGCTGAACTTCTTCAAGATAAAGGTAAGCATCTCGGTGAGGAAGATATGCGCAGTGTGGCCGATCTGCTGATTGAGCAGGTTGAGTTTTGTGATGTCATTCTTGTTAGCAAGACTGACTTATGCAAAAAAGAGGATCTGGAAGAGTTAACTTCCATATTGAGAAGTCTGAACACACAAGCAGATATCATTCCCTTACAGCACGGAAAAGTGTCGCTGGACAAAGTCTTGGCTACGCATAAGTTTGATTTTGAGAAAGCCTCACAAGCACCAGGCTGGTTAAAAGAGGCCAGGGGTGAGCACGTACCTGAAACCGAAGAGTATGGCATCAGTAGTTTTTCATATGTTGCACGTAAGCCATTTCATCCTGAGAAGTTTTATCTGTTTTTGCATCAGGATTGGCCTGACGGTAAGTTGATTCGTTCCAAAGGCTATTTCTGGTTAGCCAGCCGTCCACAATTTGCAGGTCACTGGAGTCAAGCTGGTGGTATTGCTCATCACGGTTTTGCTGGCATGTTTTGGAAAGCCGTGCCAGAAGATCGCTGGCCTGAAGATGAAGAGTCTAGAGAAGTCATCATGGAACATTGGCAAGAACCATTTGGTGACATGCGTCAGGAGTTAGTCTTTATTGGCCAGAACCTGAATGAGTCACAAGTTAAAGAGCAGCTTGATGCCTGCTTATTAACAGATGAGGAACTGCTCGCAGGCAAAGCTCTATGGCAGACATTACCTGATCCTTTTCCTTCATGGCAATCACAATGACAGCATTAGCAATCAACAAAACCGAATCAATTAATCACATCAAGTATGCATCAGATACCATTGATTTAGCAGATATTTATGATCAGTTCGTGAATCTGGTTGTTTGGCAAAGACAACTGAATGCGGCCATAACAGAAGATGTGTCCGCTTTACTCAATACCCACACCAGCTTTGCATTCCGAGCGGTACTTAAACCCTCTGAAGTTCATGAATGGTTGAGAGGCTCTTTAAAGCAGCAGGCATACACTGCTTTAGAAAATGACATCGCCTCCATAGCGGAAATCTTTGCAGACTTATTTGATTTGAGTCATGTAGGCTTGCGACTGGAGTTATTGAATAAAACAATGTGTCCACGCTTTCATGTTGATAAATTAATGTGTCGTTTGGTATCCACTTATGCAGGAAATACCACGCAGTGGTTAACTGAAGATAATGTTGACAGAACGAAGCTGGGTGCTGGAGCCAATGGTCTGCCAGATGAAACGTCGGGCATATATATCAACGAAGAAGCGATTCAACAGGCTTCTCCTGGTGATGTTTTATTGATGAAAGGGCAGGCATGGCCGAACTCATCATTGCCAGCACTGGTGCATCGATCGCCATCGGCTTCGGCCCTTTCACCACGTTTACTGCTCGGTATAGACTTTGCCTGAGCGAGGAATACTAGTGATTTTATATGGTGCATTACAGAGTGGATGGGTTAACTGTTAAAATTCCGTTATCATTAGTCGCTCATCAATGATGATAGCGAGTGATGAACCTTACTCTCCAAAGTGACGATATGGATACAAAAAAAGCAATTAATCAAGCCGAAAAAAGTTGTATTGAACATGGAGGCAAGCTAACACCCAAGCGTAAGGTGGTCCTGGAGCTTTTACTAGAAAACGCTCAGCCACAGTCAGCCTATGAACTTGCTGATTTGTATCAACGTAAAATGGGTGAAAAAATACCAGCTATGTCAGTGTACAGAATGCTGGAATTTCTTATTGAGCAAGGCTTAGTGCATAAGTTGGCTTCAACGAATAAGTTTCTGGCCTGCTCACACATCACGTGTAATCACAAACACGAAACACCGCAGTTTCTGATTTGTGACAATTGCCAATCCGTGAGTGAAGTGGGTATTGATACCAAGCTGATAGAAGCCTTGGAAAAAAGCATTCAACAGAATCATTTCCAGCTTAATAGCCCACAGTTAGAACTTCACGGCTTGTGTGAAAACTGCCAAACCAAATAAAACCCAGAAAGACTGGGTTTTATTTGGTGTACATAATGATATGATACATCACTATTTTACGATTGATTCTCATTAAAAACTACCTCGAGGAACCGAATTAGACATGCTAGAAGTCAGTAATTTAAACAAGTTTTATGGAAAAAATCATGCGGTTAATGATTTAAATTTTACTGTCGCTTCAGGTGAAATTCTATGTCTTCTTGGAGCAAACGGTGCAGGAAAAACAACTACACTCAATATGTTACTGGGTTTTATTAAACCTGATTCTGGTAGTGCTGTTTTAGATGGACTGGATATGTATCACCAGCGATCGGCTTGCCGCGAACAGATGATGTATATCCCAGAAAATGTGCATCTCTATCCTAATTTCACTGCAATAGAAAATATCGCCTATCTAGCTGAACTCGCCAAAATGCGTGTCAGTGATGGTGAGATTAAAGATGTTCTAATCAGAACTGGCATCACAGAAAATCAACTTGATCGCAAAGTTGGCAGCTTCTCTAAAGGCATGCGCCAAAAAGTGGCTATTGCCTTTGCTTTACTCAAGCACGCCAAACTGGTGTTGATGGACGAACCCACTTCAGGCCTTGATCCTGTCGCAACACAAGAGTTTATCGATGTGGTTAACACCATTAAAGAACGGGGCACAGCGGTATTGATTGTGACGCATGACTTGCTCTGTGCACATCAGCTATCTGATCACATCGGCATTATGAGTCAGGGGCAGTTAAAACAATTCATAAAAAACGAACAACTGACGTTACCTGATCTAACAGAACACTATTTCAACCAATTTTCAGCTTAAAGGTTTTACTGTGAAAAAAAACCTTATAACCAGCCTCGTCTTATCAGCATTATTTCCTGTCGGAGTCTTGGCTGATGAGAGCTCATCGGCAACAATTTCTCCCATGATTGTGGTGGGCGATGCGCCAGATTATAGCGATACGAATTTAGCAGGGTCTGTCGATAGTATTTCACGTGAGGAATTGGCTCAAAGTCACATCAATAACACGATGGAATTATTCACCAAAGTCCCCGGCGTTTATTTTGCTCGTTATAACCAAGGCATTATTAATACCGATATCGGTATACGTGGATTTGCTGCTGAAGGTTCATCACCACATGCTAAGTTACTGATTGATGGTATCCCTACCAATTTACACAATGGTTACAGTGAAATGGATCAGTTATTTCCTGGAGATATCAGTAATATCACCGTCTTCAAAGGCACCAGTGATCCACGTTATGGTTTGTTGAATGTTGCTGGTAATTACAACATCGAAACACGTTCAGATTTAGGGCGTGAAGTACAAGTTACTGCAGGCAGTTATAACGCGCGTGAAGTACAAGCCTATGCGGGAGAACAAACCGGAAAGTTGAGACATAATTATTTCTTTGGTTACCGTCAATCTGATGGTTATCGTGATAATTTTGAGCTGGATAAATATTCTGTCTCTGGTCGTTGGTTTTATGATTTTTCAGATGATACCTCCTTAGGCTTGATTGTTCGTGCGTCAGACTATGATGCCGATGCCCCAGGCTACTTAACGCAAGAAGAGGCTAGAAAACACCCAACTCGCTCAGCAAGCTATGCCAGACAAGATGGTGGTGATAAAAACACACAATCCTATAGTTTGCACTTTGACCATGCTTTTTCCGATAGTGTGGACTGGTCGTTAAAGTCCTACTTTAATCATTATGAAAGAGAGCGTTGGGTCAGATTTACTGCAGGTAACTCCTTACAAAATCGTTATGATGATCAAGATCATTATGGCGTTATTTCTTCTCTTAACTGGCAGTTAAACCGTGATTGGACACTGAACTGGGGAGTGAATGTAGAGAAACAGAAGGTCATCGAGCAACGATTTGGCACAGTTAATAACGCTCGGCAACGTGATAACTCAAATGTACTCAGAGATTATGAGTTCGATTTTATCAACTATGGTAGTTATTTAGAGCTAGCCAATACACCATTAGATTGGTTTGCCTGGAATGTGGCAATTCGAGCAGACAGATTTACTGGTGATGGTAAATTTGCCGGTACGAAGAGAGATATTTATGATTTTGGCACCATCATGCAGCCAAAATTAAACTTGTTCTTTTACCCATCAGACAGCGTTACCGTATTTGCAAACTATGGCAGAAGTTTCCAAACGCCAACGAGTGCAGCAGCCTATACCGCAGGTGATCGCTCGGAGCGTGATGTTTCGTTGAATGATGGCTGGGAAGTGGGCACTAAGTGGTTGGCACTCGATAGTCTGGAATTACGTTTATCGTATTGGCAACAGAAAGCCAGTGATGAATATGTCACCATTGACAATACCTCACAAAATGTTGGTGAAACCATGCGAAAAGGTCTGGACTTTGGCTTTAATTGGGGAGTAACTGACCTCGTCACGCTTTGGGGTAATTTTACTACTGCGGATTCTGAGATTCGTACAGAAGGTGAGAATAAGGGGAATGAATTACGTAGTATTCCTTCTTACACTGCCTCGATGGGAGTGAGTTATCAAGTGACCCCAGCCGTTACTTGGCGAGTGCATTATGATGCTCAGGCTAGCGCTTATGTAAATGAAGCCAATGATGGAGGCAAGTACGGTAAGTTTAATCTGGTTAATACCAGTGTTGACTACGACGCTGGCTGGGGAACGATTAATCTGCAAGTGAATAATTTGTTCAACGAATATTATGAATATGTCTATGATAATTCTCAGAATGGTTCAGACATTATTTATTCTCCTGGTGACGGTATCAATGCCTCTGTTTCTGTCCTGTATCGCTTTTAATGGGTGTGGACATGCTTTTTACGATAGCGCGTCACGAATTAGTGGAGCAATGGCGTCATAAAACGCTGAAAATTTTATTACCCCTGATGCTTATGTTGACTGTGCTAGTGGCTTTTAGCCACTGGCAACAGCAGCAAGATTTTATTGCCGTACAAAAACAGTGGCAGGAAACCAATGATGCCGAGTGGGAAGCTCAGCCGGACCGTCACCCGCACCGAGCTGCACATTATGGTGCCATGGTGTTTCGAGTTATCTCACCATTAAGTTTCATTGATGCTGGTGTAAACCCTTTTGTGGGTAATGTGTTGTTTTTGGAAGCACATCGACAAAACAGCAGTCAGTTTAAGCAATATTTAAGTAGCCATAGCTATATGCAGTTGGGTTATTTATCCGGCGCAACGCTGATATTGGTCGTCTGGCCTTTAGTGCTGATTGCGTTAGCTTATAAAAGTATCAGTGGTGAGCGTCAGCAGGGCACATTAAGACAGGTAATTGCGCTTGGCGTCAGTTTTCGTCAACTGATTGTCGGCAAAGCATTAGCGTTCTTATTTATTTCACTACTTTTTCTGGCACTGGTCTTTTCTGTGGCCGCATTGTTTTTGGTGCTGGGCGAGGCAAGTGGCGATGTTTATGCACGCTTTGCCATGTTATTTGCACTGTATTTTCTGTATTGCATGATATGGATCGGTCTGATTTTATTGGTATCGACATTAGCACAAGGGAATAATCAGAGCCTATCCTCATCTCTATTACTGTGGCTGGTGATGGTAGTGGTGTTACCAAAGCTAGCTTATGCGGTAGCAGAGTGGCGTTATCCTTTACCGGATAAAGCAGTGTTTGATATTCAAACAACACAAGCTGTTGCCAAAGTCGGGGACTCTCACGATCCTGATGATCCGTATTTCAATGATTTCCGAGAGAAAGCACTACAAGCATATGGCGTTGATCGTGTTGAAGACTTGCCTGTGAATTGGAAGGGATTGTTGATGCAGGAAGGTGAGAGAATAACCAGTGAAGTCTTTGAGCAGCAATATGAGCAGCTTTTAGCTCAGATAGCCAAACAAAATGCCTGGGTTTCTGGTTTGTCCCTAATATCGCCTTACCTGGTAACGAGTCGACTATCCAACCAACTCAGTGGTACCAGTTATGAGCATATCAGAGAGTTCGAACAAGCAGCTGAAGCCTACCGTTATCAATTAATTCAGTCTTTGAATGATATCCATATCCATGAAGTCGATCTGGCTAAGGACCGTGAGACACGTATATCTCAGTCACATTGGTCTGAACTGGCCAAGTTTGATTATGAAGCGACGAAGTTAAAACAAGAATGGCCAACCATGGCCGCTTCTGTTGCCGTTATTATGGTTTGGTTCCTGTGTTTGTTGGCGGCCATTACTCTTACCAGACCGAAGGTGAGTCTATGAATCTGTTTGCTATTGAAATGAAACTGTTTTGGGCGAACAGGCTAAATAAATGGTTGTTGTTGACCTATCTTGTTGCAGGCGTTGTTGCCATTAGTCTAAGTCAGGTCACCTATGAGCGTGAATTAGAGCATTATCAGTTGGCTGAAACTTTTTATCAGAATGAGATTGAGCACTATCAAGAGCAGTTTGATAAACAACAATTACAGCTTGGCTATATGGGCTATTACTTATTTCATCCTGTTGCTCAGCTACCGCAGGCATGGTCAGCCTTGTTTCGGGGGGAACGTGATGAGTCTGCCAATCATTTACGTGTCAGATTGTTAGGTCTACAGAGTCAGGTGAATGCTAACGCGCTTGGCAATACTGACGCTCAGCGTTTTGGTCAATTTGATTTATCCTTTTTATGGTTATACCTGATGCCACTATTGATTGGTGCAATGACTATTAATCTATTGGCCGATGAAAAAAGTAGCGGTCGCTGGCCAATGTTAGTGGCTCAGGTATCGAAGGGTACACAGTTAATTTTCAGAAAGATGGCTGTACCCGCTTTGATGGTATTGACCGTCAATATGACTTTATTGGTGTTAGCCACATGGATGACATCGGTCACAATAGATAGCAGTTGGTTGGCAGTCTTACTACAAGTTGTTTTGTATCAACTGTGTTGGTGGCTGATTTGTGGCTGGATTGTATTTTTGAATAAAGAAGCCAGTTTCAATTATCTGTCACTCATTAGTATTTGGCTGGTGTTTACATTTATTGTGCCGGGTATGGCTTATCTCTATCAAATTCAACAACAAGAAGCTGGGAAAGATGCAGCGATCGTGTTTGAGCAGCGTCAATATATGAATGATAGCTGGGATAAAGATAAGAAAGCTGACTTTGAGGCTTATCTCGCGAAGTTTCCACAATGGACGCCTACCGCCCCGTTGGGTGATGAATTTGACTGGCGTTGGTATTACGGGCAGCAGCAGATGAGTGATGTCGTGGTTAGTGATCTAGTCGAAAAACGTTACCAGAGTCAGTTAGCCAGTCACCAGCAAGGCCAGGCTTTTTCATGGTTTTCCCCAGTAATGACAATGCAATACAGTTTTAATCGCTTGGCGAATAGCGATATGTTGGCGAATGTTGATTTCAATCAGCAAGTTGCAGAGTATCAACAGTCATTACGTGATTTCTTCTGGTCATTTTATTTCTTCGATACCGCTTTTGAAAAAACAGATTTTGCTGATATCCCCAGTTTTAATTACCAGCCTGATAATGCTGTATTTATCTGGCAGGGTTCTCTGAAACTGTTGTTACTGAGTTTGGTGTTTGGGGTGTTACTGTGGCGCAAGGTAAGCGTTTTTCATGAACGCTGACACCATGCAGCCAATTCCGACAAATATCATCACCGGTTTTTTGGGAGTAGGGAAAACAACGGCGATTATGTCCTTACTCAAGAAAAAGCCAGAAACTGAGAGGTGGGCCGTTCTGGTGAATGAGTTTGGCGAGGTGGGGCTGGATAAAGCGTTGCTATCGTCAGATTCTTCAGAATCTGATGGCTTAATTATCAAAGAAGTACCGGGCGGATGCATGTGCTGCACGGCAGGCTTACCTGTCACCGTAGCGTTAAATCAGATCCTACGGGAAGTGCAGCCAGATAGGTTATTGATTGAACCTAGTGGCCTCGGTCATCCTAAAGAAGTATTGGATATCCTCACAAGCAGGCAATATCGAGACTGGATTGATTTAGCGGCGACCATTACCTTAGTCGATGCTCGTCATTTTAGTGATGAGCGTTACATCACTCATGAGATATTTGTGCAGCAATTAGAAGTGGCCGATCTGATTGTCGTGAATAAGTATGATGATCAGCAACAAGCAGACTTAGTATCGATGCAGAATTTTCTCCATAAGTTCGAGTCTCATAGCACACCTACGCATCATACAGAGTGGGGCGAGCTATCACTCTCATTTCTGGATAGGCCTTCTTCATTCAAACGTGCTGTTTGGCAAAAGGTGCCTGAGCCCAGACAGGACCAGAAAATTAGCCAACAACAGGCTGAAAGTGGCCTTGATGTTTATGAACATCAAGACGATGGTTGGCAAAGCCTTGGTTTTCGTTTCGATAATACGTATCAATTCGATGAGTCGGCCTTATTACAGTTTTGCCGTGAATCGGAAGTTGAACGGCTCAAAGCGGTTGTCAGTACCGAGATGGGCACACTTTTTATCAATCAGGTCTACACTGAGCTTCATTTTAGCCAAAACTCGGTGCCAGTGAAGGAGAGCCTGATCGAGTTTATTAGTACTAGGCCGTTGTCACCAGTGGCCATCCGAGCTGCTTTATCAGACTGTGTTATCAAGCGTCAGTGAGGTTTTATGTATTCTTGTATCAAAAATGCCCGTGCCTTTGACCCTGTTCAGAATTGGAATGGCGAGATTCGTGATATCTGGTTCAAAGAGGACAGAATTTGTGACACACCAGACTTAGATCAACAGCAGAAAGCCAGCATCTATGATGTGAAGGGTGACATTGTGATGGCCGGTGGCATTGATATACACAGTCATATTGCTGGAGGTAACGTCAACACAGCTCGGTTATTGCTGCCAGAGCAGCATCGTAATCATTTGATGCGACAAGCTGTCACACCTTTCTCTAATGCGCGCTGGTCGTCGTTCGAAACCGGTTATAAATACACTGAGATGGGCTATAGCATGGTTGTTGAACCAGCGATGTTGCCTGTTAATGCACCACAAGTGCATGCCGAATTTGCTGATATTCCTATTATCGATACGGCGGCTTTAGCCATCCTAGGTAGTGATGATTTATTGGTGAATTTAATCCGTGCTGGTGCGGGCCAGTCACAAATTAATGATTATGTGGCCTGGACGCTACATAAAACAAAAGCCCTAGGCTTAAAAGTGATTAACGCCGGTGGATCACAAGCATTTAAAGAGGGTGCCGAAACTTTTGATTTAGATGATGTTTTAAGTGATTACGGCATTTCATCACGTCAGTTATTACAAACCTTGCAGACTGCTGCTGTACAGACTGGATTACCACATCCTGTTCACGTTCATTGTAATAACTTGGGAACGCCAGGCAACATCCAGACGATTGTCGATACGATGGAAGCGGCGCAGGGATTGCCAATGCATCTGGCGCATGTGCAGTTTTATGGCTATGGCAATGAAGGTAAGTTTGGTTTTTCTTCCGCTGCAGCTCAGTTGATGGCAGCATTTAATCGTTATCCGAATATTACGATGGATGTCGGGCAGGTGCTATTTGGTCAAACGGTGACTTTGTCAGGTGACGTCATGGCACAGTTTGCTCGTCGTGGCGATGCCAGTCCCAATAAATGGCACGTCTGGCATGCAGAGAATGAGGGCAGTGGTGGTATCGTGCCTTATCAATACAAACAAACCAGCTTTGTGAATGGCTTGCAGTGGGCGATTGGCCTGGAGATATTTTTACTATCAGAAGATCCATGGCGATTATTTTTTACTACTGATCATCCAAATGGTGCGCCATTTACCCGTTATCCAGACTTATTACATTTATTAATGAGTTATGAGTATCGCATGGCTTGTTTGGAAAATCTGCATCCTGAAATCACCGAAATGACCTTATTAAAAGATCTGAAAAAAGAATTCAGTTTGTATGAGATAGCGATTATGACCCGAGCGGCGCCTGCCCGTTTACTGGGGCAGAATGACAGAGGGACGTTACAACCAGGGTCAAGAGCTGACATTGCTGTTTATCGTGAACAAGATGACAAATCGGTTATGTTCCGCCATGCTGAAAAAGTGTTTAAAAATGGTGAGCTTGTACTGAATGATGGTCGTGTAACACAACGCACTAACGGCAGTACTGTGACCGCTTCTGTTGGTTTTAATCAGGAAATTGAACAGACAGTGCAAGATTATTTTGATCGTTTTTACACGATGAAAATCAGTCATTACGGTATCACTGATGCCTTTATGGAAGAGCAGCACAGAGATTATTTAGCGACCAAACTATCAGGCCAATATTCAGCCTGAGCTTAATAAAAAAGGGCATGGTGTGATGCCATGCCCTATGGCGTTTAGGGTGTAGCTATTTGTTATGCCGAACATATCGTGTGGTGATTTTTATCTTTTTTTGATAAAAGAAACCGTTAAAAATAATGCACAGAATCTTAATAGATTAAGATTCTGTGCTGACAACTAAGTCTTGGCTAGCTCTAATTTTCTGCTGAAAGTGCAGGTGAAATTCGATATACAGCGCCAGCATCAGTACTAATGATTAAAGCGCCATCGGGTGCTTCAATGACGTTACGAACTCTGCTGGAGAGCGTGTCTAATAAACGTTGCTCGTCAACGGCTTCGTTGTTCTCATTAAGGCTGACAATATTTAAATGTTGTAAACTGAGTGCGCCTGAAATAAGTTTACCTTGCCATTCAGGAAACAACGTGCCCTGATATTGAATAAGGCTACTTGGGGCGATAGATGGAATATAGGTTTTCACTGGTTGTTCCATACCATCCTGATGTGTGCCATGGCCGACGGAAAGTGGCGCCCAGTATTCTTTGCCGTAAGAAATTTCTGGCCATCCGTAGTTTTTACCGGCTTCGATTAAGTTGATCTCATCACCACCGCGTGGTCCATGTTCAATTTCCCAAAGTTGTTGATTTTGTTGGTTATAAAACAAACCTTGAGGGTTACGGTGGCCATAGCTCCAAATTTCAGGCAGAGCCTTGTCTTGATTAATAAATGGATTATCGGATGCTGCAGTGCCATCCATATTCAGTCGTAAAATGCTGCCGGCATGAGTCATTAAATTTTGTCCGTTTGGACGCTCACCACGATCACCCACAGACAGGAAAATATGGCCTTGACCATCAAAAGTAATACGACCACCATAATGGACGTCGTTGCCTGTACGAGATTGAGTTACCAGTAATTCTTGCCAGTCGATGAGTTTATTGTTATCCAGTTTAGCTCTGGCGAGTGTAGTTGCTCCCTCACCATCAATGTCTTTGGCATGACTGAAATAAATCCAGCCTGTTTTATCAAAGTCCGGCGCGTGTTTAACATCAAATAGACCGCCTTGGCCTTCTACCAGAATATCCTCAGGTAAGCCTTGGATTTCCGTTTTTTGGTGTGTGTCAAAATCGTATTGAAATAACTGACCCTCGCGACTGGTAATAAGTAGGGTTTTGTTATTCAGATAATCCATTCCCCAACCAAGAGAAATATCTGTTGTTAACTTTTCGATGGTCAGGTCTTTATCCCGAGTGATATCTGCAGCGATAAACTGGCTACTGAAAATAAGGGCAAACGCGGAGAGTGTCTTGGCGAGTTTCACTGTCATTTCCTTATTAATTGACTATGAACTACATGAGAGCATGGAACAGCCGGGTTTGTTCCTGGCCCAGTCAGGGCGTTTAGCCGCGTATTGTTCATATTGAGGTTGCTCATCATAGGGATGGCGCATCACATCTAATAGTTCGTTTATGAGACTGGGATCGCCTTGCTCAGCCTTATCAATGGCCAGCTGTGACAAATAATTACGCAACACATATTTCGGGTTGATCGCATTCATTTTGCTCTGTCGCTTGTCATCGCTGATACCGTCTTCCTCAACACGACCAAGATAGGTTCTTAGCCATTGTGCGATATCTTCTTTGTCTGCTTGAGTCAATGCATCCGGTGAGTAAAAAGCCACCATGATGGGCGAAAGAATCTCATCATCTGTTTTGTCTTTATCTTCGATGCGAATATCAGCTAAATGCCGATAAAATAAGGTCATATCGGTTTCGGTGAGCTGCATGATGCGATTCAGTTCTTGATGTAACTCTTCATCAGCTGCGTTAAACGCAGCTAAGCCTAATTTATCTGCGCGCATTTGTTGCCATTTATCCGTGTAGAGCGTGACATAGTCGTTCAGAATGTTTCTCAAGGCTTCAGCATCCTCTATTAAAGGATAGATAGCGTTGGCCATTTGTAATAGGTTCCACTGAGCAATTTGTGGCTGAGCACCAAAGCGATAACGTTTGCCGGTAGCATCAGTGGTATTTGGGGTCCAGTTAGGATCGTAGTCATCAATCCAACCATAAGGGCCATAGTCAATGGTGAGACCAAGAACAGACGTGTTATCAGTATTAAACACACCATGCACAAAACCGACTCGCATCCAGTCCACCACCATATCGGCTGTGCGTTCACACACTTCTTGGAACCAGTCTAAATAGGTTTGCTTACCTGGTGCACCTAAGTGGGGGAAAAAAGACTCGATGGTGTAATCAACCAGTGTTTTTAAGGTTTTAATATCGCCTTGGGCACTGAAGATTTCGTAACTGCCGAGACGTAGAAACGATGGGGCAACCCGACACACCACAGCACCGGGTTCGCTTTGTGGCCGTCCATCGTAAAACATATCCCGAATGACTTCGTCACCAGTCGTTATCAGACTTAATGCACGAGTGGTCGGCACGCCAAGATGGTACATGGCTTCACTACATAAAAATTCTCGCACCGAAGAACGTAACACAGCAAGACCATCAGCAGAGCGTGAATAAGGGGTTTCACCAGAGCCTTTAAGTTGTAAGCTCCAACGTTGACCCGACTCACCCATTATTTCACCAAGATTGAGCGCTCGACCATCACCCAGTTGACCAGCCCAATTGCCAAATTGGTGACCACCATAACATTGGGCATGAGGCTGCATGCCTCTGAGTTTCTGATTGCCTACAAAGACGTTTGTAAATAACCCACTTTGACAATCCTCATCACTCAAGCCAAGTTCATGAGCCATCTCAGTTGAATAAGCCAGCAGCGTAGGGGATGTGACTGTCCTTGGCGTGACATAGGAATAACAGGCACCTAACACTTGTCGCCGGAAATTTTTTGTTTCTGGATCGGCGGGTAAACGCTGAACAAATTGATTATCAAACTGCCAGTTCAGCAGGCCGTTAGTGAAGTTGGTTTCAGTTGTCTGTGTCATGACACCATTACATCAAAATTAACCAATACAGAAAACCTGTTAAAAGTGTTGTTTATAGGTGTTTATCTAGTTCAGCTGTGGATTGAATTCTACAGCCGGATTCCAGATACGTTGCCACACCCAACGCACGCCATCCCGTCGATGACTCTGGGTTGGAAACCGGTTTGGCGTAACGGGCATAAACCGTTGCTGTTGTTTTTCGGCAATTTGAAAGCGGAAAAAATAACTTGGCTCCATACCCATACGTAAGTCTGAAGCAATCACTTGATTACCTTGCAGCTCAAGCTTGAATAAACCACGGGTGAACCAGTTGATGCGTTTATAGCTTGGGTAATGATCCACCTTATCGATGAGTTCGGCACCACGTGGGTATGTCTTTAAAATGATGGGCTGATTCCCTTCTAATAAAGAGTGAAACCCTTCGTAGTAATGAGCATCATTGACGGCAACCACTCGCCACAAAATTGTGTTAAACGCCGTCGCTGAAACTTGCATGTGGTCAATCTCGATACCTTGTTCTTTGAAAGCTGTTTCAGCTTCGTGTTCCACCCACTGCTGAGCAAATACTCCCCACGTCAGATATAAGCAACTAAACCCAAAGGTGTAACGCATCAGTTTGTGACTGAACGGTTTATCAGGGGAAAGTAACACTGCCAAAATCCCTATTAATAGGGGTATAGAGTAGGTGGGATCGATAATAAACACGCTGCCACCAGAGACCGGGCTTGGCATGAGCGGCCAGAATAACTGCGTGCCATAGACGGTCAGGCCATCAAGAGCGGAATGAGTTGTCAAAGCTAACCAGGTAAGGAGAAACCATGTAAGGTAGCTAAACGTTTTATTCCGGTCGAAACGATGGAATAACATAGCTAGTAAAGGAGCAATAGCTGTCTGCACAAACCAGGAGTGTGTCCAGCTACGGTGTAAAGTCATGGACGCTAAATCGGTTTCATGAGGAATGAAAATATCTAAATCAGGTAATACAGCTATCGCTGCTCCCCATAACACCGCTTTTCGTGGGGCTTTTTTACCCGCGACCATATACCCTACGGCGCCACCGAGTAAAGCTTGTGTTACTGTATCCATCTGATTTCTTTAACCTTAAAGTAAATGAGTCAATGACTGTGAGGTTTGATGCTTAATCAAGTGTTGCGGGAAGAAATTCCCTACGCTACATTCAACTGCTTTAAATGATACCTCTAACCGCTGAATTCAAGACCCTGAGCTCAACATGAAAAAAAATGCCTCATTAAGACAAGTATCTCAAGCTGAAATTCAACCCATTGTGAATGCTTTGAATTCTGGCCAGCTAGCAGTAGCAGAATCAATGGCGAAGAAATTGTTAAAGCAGTTTCCTAACGCTTTTGTCTTGCATAACTTGTACGGTAATGCTCTCGCCGGACAAAATAAAACCAAAGAGGCTGTCGACGCTTTTCGCAAAGCGATAAAAATTGATCCCAGTATTGCTGAGATGCATTTTAATGTGGCAGCGCTGCTGACCAATATGAATCGTCATGAAGAAGCCATTCAAAGTTATAAAAAAGCCGTTAGTATCAAACCTGGTTTGGTCGACGCTTATTATAATATGGGCATTGCTCATCAAGCCTTAAAACAATATCCCCAAGCAAGTCAGAATTATCAAAAAGCCATCGATCTGGAACCAGGCTTTTATGAAGCCATAGTGAACTTGGGGGTTGTTTTACAAGAGCAGGGCATGTTGGTTGAAGCTATCGACACATACAAGCGGGCACTGGCCATTCATTCGGATGCTCAGATTTACTTCAACCTAGGCACAGCCTACAAAAACCAAGGCAAATTAGGTGAAGCCATTACTGCGTATAACAAAGCATTAGAACTCAACCCGAATTATGCAGATGTGCATCGTAGTGTGGGTGAAGTGTTACGCGATCAAGGCCGCTATGAAGAATCCGTTGCTGCCTATAAACGGGCTTTAGAACTCAATCCTGATTTACCGATGGCAAACTATAGTTTGGCGGTTTACCTTTATGATAGTGGTGATTTGCAGGGTGCCTTGGAACATTTTCAACGCTCACAATATGCTGACTGGCAGGAGCGTTCTTTATACTGTCTGTATAAAACAGGGCAGTTTGAGGAGTTTAAAAACGGCCTTGATGCATTAAAACGCAGTAAAGATAACTCGCCATTTTTAGCCACGCTGGCTGGTCATTATGCTGAAAACTTTGGCACCGAGAATGATTACAACTTCTGTAAAAATCCACTGGACTTTGTGTTTCATACTGAAATACCTGAGATAAAAAACAATACTGTGTTTTTAAATCAGCTTTTACAAGATATTCATACCTGCGATGTGGATGAAAAGTCGCAGGGAAGACTCTACAACGGTGTGCAATCTTCTGGGAATTTATTTAAACGCCCTGAAGCCTCCTTCCGACAACTGGCTGAATATGTCGCTCAGGCAGTGGAACGGTATCGTCAAACATTTGCAGGTGAAAACTGCCAGTTTGTGAAAGGGTTCCCTAAAACTACCGAGTTCGCCAGCTCCTGGTATGTGAAAATGAAAAGTGGCGGTCACCTGACTTCCCATATTCATGAGGAAGGTTGGGTCAGTGGTTCGCTGTACTTGTCATTACCAAAAAATAAGCAGCACGAACATGAAGGTAGTATTGAGCTAAGCACGCATGGTGACGATTACCCAAAAAAACACGACAACTTTCCCACAAAGACTATTGCTCCAGAAGTAGGTGACTTGGTGATGTTTCCCTCATCCTGCTTCCATCGCACCATTCCATTCAGCTCAGATGAGGAACGTATTTGTATTGCGTTTGATTTGAAGCCAATGTGAATTGAATAAATAAAGCCAAAAGGATATTGCACAATGCAAAACCAATCTTTATCGCCCAGCAGAATTCTTGAAGGTCTGCTGTTTTTATTATTTGTTATTTCGCCGTTTTACATTACATCGAGTATTGGTGGTACGGGTTTTGATTTACCGTTTAATATTTCGGTTTGGTTTGCTGCAACATTGGTTATTGGTTATATGCTCTGGCATATCGCCAGTAGTGACACGATTACTCTACCCAAAAATTACCTTTATCTATTGATGTTGCCAGCCGGCATTTTATTATCGGCTGTCATAGCGGGTGTGGTTGAGCCTGTGACTTGGTTATTCAGAATTTTATACATCCTTGCAGGCGTTATTTTTCTGTTTGGTTTGTTTCAGTTCAAAAGCTTGTCTATTGAGCGTGTGCTGTTTTTTATTGTTCTATCGGGTTTGTTCATTTCTCTGTATGGGATAGTTCAAATGCACCCCTTGCAAGCTAGTGACGAAAACTCGATAACAAGTACCAAAACTTTATTGCCTACGACGATTTTCCAGCAGGTGAATGTTACAGCTAGCTATCTAGCTACAACATTATTAATTGCTATTTATCTACTGTTTATATCACTAGAAAATACAAAAAAAACAATCCAAGCATTTCTCTATGTATCTATGACATTGAGTACCTATGTCTTAGTATCATCGGGCTCTAGACTTGGGTTACTTTCTTTAGCATTGGGGCTGATTTTCCTCACTATAGGATTGGCAAAAACACTAAGGAAAAATAAAACAAAACTCCTTGGCGTGATTGTCTTGTTGTCAGTGGGCTCAGTAACATCATATGTATTGTTTTCTGGTCCGTCTGGCTTGAATAAAACTGTTGATAAGACATATGGCTTAGTTAAGGCAAACAACTCAGAAGCTAGGGTGGTTATCTATGGTGCTGCTCTGGATTCCATTCAATCATCACCTGTTTTTGGGCATGGTATCGGGAGTTATAAAAGTGAGTGGTTAAATCATTCAGCTGAGTTGTATCCAAAGTATCCAAATGTTGAGCATATGCCATACACGCTTGGCCACCCACACAATGAAATTCTGATGTGGGCGATTGAGGGGGGGGCGATAGCCGTTATTGGTATTCTGATAGCGTTAGTTTCAACACTATGGTCTGTAGCAAGGTTTTATGGGTTAACAAGTTTCGCCTATTTTTCATTGTTGTTACCCATATCTACGCATAACATGCTTGAACTGCCATTTTATATTTCATCATTACACTGGTTCGTGTGGTTATTTCTTATTTTTGTTGCACTAAAAGCCATATCTACTGATAAAAGTAATCAACTTAGTCTGAAGGCAAAGCATTCTATCCGGGGTATTACATTTGTATTTGGCCTTACTTCATTAATATTTTTATTACAAACAGCCTCGGCACAAAAAGATATCACTGATTATGTCTATGGTCGCTCAACTGATAAGCCACTTCAGCAGGCATTGATAAATCCTTATTTTCAAGCTGATGCCAGAGCGATGGCGAACCGTAGCGTGCTCTACTATGCAATTAAAAATGACGATAAACAGAAAATCACCCAACTACTCAATCAGTTTCAACAGGAATTAGATATTAATCCTGACTTAAAACTATTTGAAGATGTCATTAACGGCTTTGAGGCGTTAGAGGCTAAACAACAAAGTTGTTTAGTTGCTGAACGTGCATTAAAGATTTATCCATGGAATGGTGGCTTAAAGAAATATTTAGCAACCTGCTCAAGAAAGTGACATAAAGTGTCACTTTCTGACACTGGCTAACATATGTAATAAATAAGTAATTCAATCTATTTCTATAAGTGTATGAAAAATCAATGGAAGTACAGTTGGCACAATAACTGTATTAGTGAAGTTTAAGCGTAGTGCTTACATCAAAAGATACGGAGATAAAACATGAAAAAAGTCCAACAAGGTTTTACATTAATTGAGTTGATGATCGTCATTGCGATTATTGGTATTTTGGCTGCAATTGCATTACCTGCTTATCAACAGTACACGCAAAAAGCACGTTACACGGAAGTAGTCATGGCAGCTACTGCTGTTAAAACAGCTGTTGAAACATGTGCTCAAGTCAATAATGGTTTTGCTAGCTGTGCGGCTGGTAGTAATGGTGTTCCTGCTAACATGGCTGCTGGTACAGACCCTACTCAAATGGTTGACAATGTTGTTTGGAATAATGGTGCAGGAACAATTGTTGTGACACCTAATGCAGTGGGTGGTATTACTGCTGCAGATACGTTTACTATGACTGGTAACTTTGCTAATGGAACAACTACTTGGACTACTGTTTGTGCGAGAGCCGAGTTATGTTAATGGCTTCACTAAGCTGACTTAAAAAAGCCCCGCAATGCGGGGCTTTTTTTCGTCTGTACTAAGTGAGATTACTTCACTCTCATCCCAGGCTGAGCGCCATTATCTGGATTTAAGATAAATAAATCCTTTCCACCTGGTCCTGCAGCCAAGACCATCCCTTCTGATAAACCAAAACGCATTTTACGTGGCGCTAGATTGGCGACCATCACGGTTAATTTACCGATAAGGTCTTCTGGAGAATAGGCTGATTTAATGCCTGCAAACACCTGACGTTCACCTAAGCCAATATCTAAGGTGAGTTTAAGCAATTTATCTGCACCTTCCACATGCTCTGCATTGACGATTTTGGCAATGCGTAAATCGATCTTGGCGAAATCATCAAATTGGATTTCATCAGCTATCGGATCAATATTCGTATTGCTTGTAGTTTGCTTTTCTGCTGGTTTTGTTTCTGTCATATTTTCTTTTGATTCTTCAATGATCGCATCGATTTTTTCTTTTTCGATACGTGTCATCAACGGTGTGAATTTATTTATCGTATGACCAAGCAGTGGCGATGCAATATCAGTCCAGTTCAATGGTTCGATATTAAGGAAGGCTTCAGCTTGTTCAGCCGTTTTTGGTAATACTGGTTTTAAATAAGCGATTAACACACGGAATAAATTAATGCCCATGCTGTAAATGGCCTGGACTTCTTGTTCTTTGCCTTCTTCTTTGGCCAGCGCCCACGGCTTCATTTCATCGATATATTGGTTAGCCCGATCAGCTAAAGCCATAATTTCACGCATGGCCTGACCAAACTCACGTTTTTCATAGCGTTCTGCTATCAACTCAGCTTGATTGGTGAAGCTTTCAAACAAGGCTACATCAGCCAATGAATCAGTTAACTGACCATCACATTTTTTACTCAGATAACCCGCACAGCGACTGGCAATATTGACGACTTTACCGACTAAGTCAGCATTAATTCGGGTTTGGAAGTCTTCCAGACTTAAATCGATATCATCAATGCCACTACCGAGTTTGGCTGCAAAATAATAACGTAAATATTCTGGATCCAGATGATTCAAATAGGTACGTGCTTTAATGAAGGTACCCCGAGATTTCGACATTTTTTTGCCATCGACAGTCAGGAACCCATGCGCATAGATATTATCCGGCTGACGGAAACCCGCGCCTTCTAACATGGCAGGCCAGAATAGGGCGTGGAAATAGATAATATCTTTACCAATGAAGTGCACCATCTCAGTGTTGTTGCCGGGCTTCATAAACTCATCAAAATCCACACCTGTACGATCACAGAAGTTTTTGAAACTGGCTAAATAACCAATCGGTGCATCCATCCATACGTAAAAGAATTTATTATCCGTATCTGGAATTTCAAAACCGAAGTAGGGGGCATCACGTGAAATGTCCCAGTCTTGCAAACCACTATCAAACCATTCGCTGAGTTTACGTGTGACTTCAGGCTGTAGATGGTCGCTATTAGTCCATTCTTTTAGTGTTTTTTCAAAGTTACCGAGTTTGAAAAAATAGTGTTCTGATTCTTTGGTAATAGGGGTGGCACCTGATACAGCAGACACCGGATTTTTGAGTTCAGTGGGTTCATAAGTGGCACCACAGACTTCACAGTTATCACCATATTGATCCGCTGCACCACATTTTGGGCATTCGCCTCGAATAAACCGATCGGGTAAGAACATTTCTTTTTCTGGATCGTAGGCTTGGCTAATGGTTCTGGCTTCAATATGACCCGCATCTCGGTTAGCTAAATAAATCTGACTGGCTAAGGCTCGGTTTTCGTCACTGTGGGTACTATGAAAGTTATCAAAACCAATATTGAACTCAGAAAAGTCAGCCTGGTGCTCTTTACTGACATCGCTAATCAGCTGTTCAGGCGAAATACCTTCATTTTGTGCACGCAGCATAATCGGTGTGCCATGCGCATCATCTGCGCAGACGTAATAACATTGATTGCCACGCATTTTCTGGAAACGAACCCAGACGTCAGTTTGGATGTATTCCACCATGTGGCCCAGATGAATTGAACCATTGGCGTAGGGAAGAGCGCTGGTGACCAGAATTTTTCTTTGCATGAGTGAACCGAAATTAACCGTGATAAAAGCCATAAAAGATACCAGAATTAGGGTGTTTACACCATGTAAACATCCGCTTTCTCTCGCTGTTTCATCGTAATATTGAAATGCATCAGTCTTTGCATTAGATTGGAGTTAACACTGCTTGTGTTACGTCTGCCATTTCGGGGTAATTAATGGATCTTCATCTACATAATATTCATGCTGATTCGGTTGAGCTGGCACTGGAAAAAGCACGCCAATATCGTTCACTTGCTGAGCCTGAGATTGCCGAAAGTATTTGTCTGGATATTTTGCATATCGAGCCTGATAACCAAAAAGCCATCGTGCTCTACATACTGGCCTTAAGTGACCAGCTACATCATGCCGGTAAAAAGACGCAAGTAAAGTCGATTGAAGAAGCCATTGAAAAGTTACAAAGTCGCTATCAACAGTTTTATTACACGGGGCTCCTTCATGAGCGCCGCGCCAGGTTTATGCTGACTCAAAGTATGGCCAGAGTGTTTGCTTATGATTATTTTATCGAAGCGCTACAGTTTTATCAGAAGGCGGAAAAAATACGTCCCGAACATAATGATGAGGCTACACTACGTTGGAATAGCTGTATCCGAACCATTGAAAAAGAAAACCTGAAACCGCGACCTGACAGCAAGGATGCCAGACTGGATATGGAAAGCTGAGCATGACGTTATTACAGATACAAAAACGCACCATGACCATTGCAGGAACGGTATTAAGCGTTTATCTCCTGTTTCATATGTTGTCCAATCTCAGTTTCTTTTTTGGTGATAGCTTTAACCAGTTTTATCAGATTTATAATTCAGCCTGGATACGTTGGCCAGTGTTAGCCATCGTATTGATTTGTTTGTGGGTTCATGTTCGGGCAGCAGTCAATATACGCCGTAAAAACAGTCATGCCAGACAGGTTAGTTATAAAAAACACGATAAGTTTCATATACCCGCTTCCCTGGTGACCTTAAGCATTATCCTCTTATTCCTATTTATTATCGTTCATATTCTGCAGTCTTTGTATGTGAATCCATTTGATGTCAGAGCGTCTTTGCTCGACTGGTTCAGCTCTCCATTCATCACACTGTTTTATCTGATGGGCGTGTTTATATTAACGATGCATTTACAGCATTCATTGATTAATGTTCTTCAAACCTTAGGGATTTCATCCAAAATGCACCATATTGCTATTCATTCGGCAGTGGCTGTGTTGGCACTGGGTTTTGTTTCTATTCCTGTTTATGTGTGGTTAGTGTGATGAATGAGTTTGAATTAGATAGTCATGCACCCAAAGGGCCATTACAGGACAGATGGAAGCAACATAAATATAACTCTCGCGTTGTCAGTCCGGCCAACCGCAAAAAATATACAGTCATCGTGGTTGGAACGGGATTGGCTGGGGCTTCTGCTTCTGCCTCATTAGGCGAAATGGGTTTTAATGTAAAAACCTTTTGTTTTCAGGATAGCCCGCGTCGTGCTCATAGTATTGCTGCTCAGGGTGGTATTAATGCGGCCAAAAATTATCAGAATGATGGCGACAGTGTCTGGCGTCTGTTCTACGACACCATTAAAGGCGGCGACTTCAGAGCCAGAGAATCCAATGTTTTTCGTCTAGCCGAATTGAGCACGGCGATCATTGATCAAGCCGTGGCTCAAGGCGTGCCGTTTGCACGTGAATATTCGGGGTATTTAGCCAATCGTTCCTTTGGTGGCGCTCAGGTCTCGCGAACATTCTATGCCAGAGGACAAACGGGTCAGCAGCTCTTACTCGGTGCTTATCAGGCGATGAGTAGACAGATTGCAGAAGGAACGATTACTCACCGTTCACGCTGTGAAATGCAAGAGCTCATAATGGATGGTGACAGGGCTATCGGTATTGTGACCCGTGATTTAGTGACAGGTGAATTGGAAAGTCATCTTGCTGATTGTGTGGTGCTCTGTACCGGTGGCTACAGTAATGCTTTTTATTTATCTACTAATGCCAAAGGTTGTAACACCTCTGCGATTTGGCGAGCCCACAAAAAAGGCGCTTTGTTCGCTAATCCTTGCTTTACCCAGATTCATCCTACCTGTATTCCACAACATGGTGAGTTACAGTCCAAACTGACATTGATGAGTGAATCGCTACGCAATGATGGTCGTGTGTGGGCACCAAAAAACAAAGCGGATTGTGATAAACGGCCAGAAGATATTCCTGAAGAGGATCGCGATTACTTTCTCGAACGAATGTATCCGTCGTTTGGTAATTTGGTGCCACGGGATATTGCCTCTCGAGCAGTGAAGTTAATCTGCGATGAAGGCCGTGGGGTCGGCTTTGAAATTGAAGGGAAAAAACTGGGCGTCTATCTTGATTTTGCTCAGGCTATCAAAAAGCAGGGATTAGCTGCCGTCGAAGAAAAGTACGGCAACCTGTTTGAAATGTATCAGCGTATAACTGCTGAGAACCCTTATGAAACCCCTATGCGAATCTATCCCGCTGTGCATTACACCATGGGGGGGTTGTGGGTGGACTATAACTTAATGACAACGATTAATGGCTTGTTTGCCGGTGGCGAAGCGAATTTCTCAGATCACGGTGCGAACAGGTTGGGCGCAAGTGCACTGATGCAGGGGCTGGCGGATGGTTATTTTATTTTGCCGACCACGGTAGCGGATTTTTTAGCGAAACAGAAACCCATCAAGGCAGAGCAGTATTCCAGTCAGATTGATGAAGCGATGGCGTCAGCCAAAACTCGTATCAACCGTTTGATGAATGCGCCGGAACCATCAATCACGCCTGATGAATTTCATCGGCAACTTGGTCAGATTCTCTGGCATGCCTGTGGCATGGCGCGAACCAAGTCTTCACTTGAAGAAGCGATTAAAGACATACAAGCTCTGCGTCAGCAATTCTGGCAAAAAGTTAAAATATCAGGCTCGGAAGAGGGATTAAACCAAACGTTAGAGCGTGCAGGTCGTGTGGCCGACTTTTTTGAATTGACGGAATTGATGTGTATTGATGCGCTGGACAGGGAAGAATCTTGTGGCTGCCATGCACGTGAAGAACACCTTACAGAGGAGGGTGAGGCCAAACGAAACGATATGGATTATTCCTACGTGGCGGCATGGCAGTATAGTGGTGATGTCAGTCACCCAACGCTTTATCGTGAATATCTGCATTTTGATTTTGTTCGACCCAGCATAAGAAATTACCAATGATTTTTAAACTGAATATCTGGCGACAATCCGGACCCGATAAAAAGGGTGATTTCAAATCGTATGAAATTGAGGCGAGTGAAGACTCCTCGTTTCTGGAAATGATGGATGCACTAAATGATAAGCTGACACTACAAGGTGAAGATCCGGTGGCATTCGACTTTGATTGCAGGGAAGGGATTTGTGGATCCTGCAATCTTGTTATCAATGGCACATCGCATGGTAAACAACAGGCAACAACAACCTGTCAGCAATACATGCGGGATTACAAAGATGAAAAAGAACTGTGGATTGAGCCCTGGCGAGCCACTGCTTTCCCCATTATCAAAGATCTCATCGTCGATAGAAGTGCCTTTGATCGTATTATTCAGGCTGGCGGTTATATTCCTATCCGGACAGGTTCGGCCTGTGAAGCGAATACTTTACCGATAGAGAAGCACGTTGCCGATGAGGCATTTGATGCAGCTACCTGCATTGGCTGTGGTGCTTGTGTCGCAGTCTGTCCAAATGCCTCAGCTACATTATTTGTAGCAGCAAAAATTGCACATTTGTCGGTTTTGCCTCAAGGACAAATGGACAAACAACGTCCCGCAAAATTATTGCACGCAATGGAAGAAGAAGGTTTTGGTAGTTGTAGTAACTATCGAGAATGTGAGCGTGTTTGCCCTAAAGAGATCAAGGTCAGCGCTATTACCACAATGAACCGTCTGCTTTATCAGAATCGTTGACGCATTCTGCCCAGTGCTATCATTAATCCTAGCAAAACAAACGGCTGATATCTGATGACAGAAGATAAAAACGAACCTATCGCCAACGACCCTATCATTGTAGGTTGGCGAGAGTGGCTTAGTTTACCTCAACTTGGTTTGAATCGAATTAAAGCGAAAGTGGACACGGGGGCCAGAACGTCTGCCATCCACGCCTTCTCAGTAGAAGAATTTGAGCAAGAGCAGCAACTGTGGGTGCGATTTGGCGTTCATCCTAATCAAGGTGATACTGACACTATTAAATGGTGTGAAGCGATAGTCATTGATCAGCGCAATGTGACGGATTCTGGAGGGCATACTGAAAAACGTTATGTGATTCAGACTGAGGTATCTCTGGGCAATCAACAATGGCCTATAGAAGTCACTCTGACAAACCGCGATAATATGCTGTTTAGAATGCTGTTGGGTCGAACCGCTATGACCGCCGGCAATCTTATTGTCAATCCTGCCATGTCATTTATGACTGGCCAAAGTGTTCAGGAGCATGATGAACAGCCTGTTAAAGAATTTTTTGATGGAGAAAGCTGATGAAAATCGCCGTTCTTTCTCGTAACCCCAAGTTATATTCAACGCGTAGACTGGTTGAGGCAGCAGAGGCGCGAGGTCATGAAGTACATGTATTGGACGTACTTCGATGCTACATGAACATTACCTCGCTAAAACCTGAAGTGCATTACAAAGGGGAAATTCTGACAGGTTATGATGCTGTCATTCCACGAATTGGTGCATCCGTCACTTTTTATGGCACAGCGGTGCTTCGTCAATTTGAAATGATGAATGTTTATCCGCTTAATGAGTCAGTGGCTATCAGCCGCTCACGAGATAAATTGCGCGCGCTTCAATTATTATCCAGAAAAGGCATTGGTTTGCCTGTGACAGGCTTTGCGCATCGTCCGGATGATGTAGACGACTTAATAAAAATGGTCGGTGGCGCGCCGTTGGTGATTAAGTTGCTGGAGGGGACACAAGGTATTGGTGTGGTACTGGCCGAAACTGAAAAAGCCGCGGAAAGTGTTATTGAAGCCTTCATGGGCATGAAAGCCAATATCCTGGTGCAGGAATTTATCAAAGAAGCTGGCGGTGCCGATATTCGCTGTTTTGTGGTCGGTGATAAAGTCGTTGCATCAATGAAACGTCAGGGAAAAGAAGGCGAATTTCGTTCTAATCTGCATCGTGGTGGTAGTGCTAACTTGATCCGTATTTCACCCTTAGAGCGAGCCACGGCTGTGCGTGCTGCGAAAACTATGGGCTTGAATGTCTGTGGTGTCGATTTACTGCGTTCAAATCACGGTCCGGTTGTGATGGAAGTGAATTCATCACCGGGACTGGAAGGTATTGAGAACGCAACCGGTAAAGATATTGCCAGCATGATCATCGATTTTATCGAGAGAAATGCCCGTTCTGGTAAAACAAAAACCCGGGGTCGAGGCTAAGCGCATGTCTGACGTTTTAGTTCTGGCTGGCGAGGAAGTCAGATTAGGGCAAAGTAAGATTATCGATGTGCCTTTGCCTGACCTTTATATGCAGACTGCGTTGAGCATGCCTGTGCACGTCATACGTGGGCGTCGCAAAGGCCCGATTCTGTTTGTATCAGCCGCCGTGCATGGTGACGAAATCAATGGCGTTGAAATTATTCGCAGGTTGGTGAAAAGTAAGAGTTTAAAAGGTCTGAAAGGCACCATCATCGCGATTCCCGTGGTTAATGTGTATGGCTTTCTCAATCAATCCCGTTACTTACCAGACAGACGCGATCTGAATCGCTGTTTTCCTGGTTCAGATGAAGGCTCGCTGGCTGCCCGATTAGCTGACTCATTTATGAAAGAAGTCGTCAGTCAGTGTACGCATGGTATCGATCTCCATACCGCTGCCATTCATCGCGATAATTTACCTCAGATACGAGCTGACTTATCCAATCCTGACGTAGAAATGATGGCTCATGCTTTTGATGCGCCTGTGGTAGTGAACTCGAGTCTGATTCAGGGGTCACTACGTTATGCGGCCGCTTCATATGATGTGCCAGTAATTGTGTATGAAGCTGGTGAAGCTTTACGATTTAATGAAATGGCAATCAGGGCTGGTGTGAAAGGCGTCTTGGCTGTGATGCGTCACATTGGTATGTTGGCAACGACTCGACACAAAAAACGTCAACACGAGCCATTTGTCGCTCGAAGCAGTGTTTGGGTCAGAGCGCCGGAAAGTGGCATCTTCAGAATGCTGGTGCCCATGGGCGCCAGTGTGAACAAAGGAGATTTACTAGGCATGGTGGCTGCTCCCTATGGTAAAGGGGATTCTGAAACAGAGGTGCTGGCGAGCAGTTCAGGTATCGTCATCGGCCGTACCAATATTCCACTAGTGAATGAGGGAGAGGCCTTGTTTCATATCGCAAGGTTTAACAAACCGGACGAAGTGGCTGATAGTGTGCTGGCTTTTCATACGGATTTGGATCCAGCAACAGATACCGCAGTGCCTGATGAATTACCGATAATTTGAGCAGGTGTCACTTTGATGTCATCTCGCCAATGTAATAATTGAAATAATTCTTTGCTTTTTCATTGCAAACTAGTGAAAATCGCGCCCTTTAACTAACCAAGACGGGAATAATCGTCAATGCAGAAAACGCCTTTTCCTACTATCGATAACGAGCTGGATTTAAGTACTGAATGGAGTGCTGAACATAGTGCTCGTTTATATGGAGTCAGGGACTGGGGAAGTGACTATTTTGATGTGTCTGAAGATGGCAATGCGGTTGTCAGCGTGCAGTTTGGTGAGAAAACCATACAAGTGCCCATCATCGATATCGTCAATGGCATGCGTGAACGTGGGCTGGATATGCCGGCCGTTTTACGCATTGAAAATCTGCTCGATCAGCGTATTACTCAGCTTAATGAAGCCTTTTCACGTGCAATAGAAGAAGCAGATTATAAAAATCATTACCGTGGCGTATTTCCAATCAAGGTGAATCAGCAATGTCACGTCATTGAAGAGATTGCGGATTACGGTAGCCGTTATCATCATGGTCTGGAGGCCGGCAGTAAGGCTGAATTAATTATCGCCTTGTCACAGCTACGTGATCACGACAGTCTGATTGTCTGTAATGGTTATAAAGACGAAGAGTTCATTGAGCTTGGTTTGTATGCCCGTCAAATGGGGATCAAGTGTTTCTTTGTTTTGGAAACGGCGATGGAGCTGGATATTATCCTTGAGCGTAGTCGTGCTCTGGGGATTGACCCTCTGATTGGGGTTCGCATTCGTTTGGCTTCTATGGTGGAAGGTCACTGGAATGAAGACAGTGGTGATCGATCTATCTTTGGTTTATCCACCAGTGCTTTATTAGGTGTGGTTGATAAACTCAAGCAAGCGAATATGCTGCATTGCTTGCAGTTATTGCACAGCCATCTCGGTTCTCAAATCCCTAACATTCGTAATATCCGTACCGGTGTTATGGAAGCATGTCGGTTTTACGCGGGCCTAATCGAAGAAGGTGCCCCAATGGGCTACATCGATATGGGCGGTGGTCTGGCTGTTGACTATGAAGGGGCCAGAAGTAACAGCACACACAGCATGAACTATGGTCTGGATGAATATTGCTACAACATCGTTGAAGCTTTACAGGAAAGCCTGGACCCACTCGATATTCCGCATCCGGTCATTATTTCTGAGTCTGGTCGTGCGTTGGTGGCGTACTCATCGATGCTGCTTTTTAATGTATTGGAAGTGCGAGAGCACAAAGCGGAACCGCTCCCAGCTGAAGCGCCAGAAGACAGTCACGATCACATCATTAACTTATTCAGTGTGCTTGACTATGTGAGTCCGGAAAATTTACAAGAGTGCTATAACGACTCTTTGTATTACCGTGATGAAATGCGTGAGTTATTTCATCATGGTCAAGGGACCATTCGTGAACGTGCTTTGGCTGAAAATCTGGCATTGGCCATTCTTGAAAAGATTTCGAATTTGCTGCCACAGGCAAGACGTGTGTCTCAGGAGCTGGAAGCCTTACCAGAACTTTTATCTGATATTTATTATGGTAACTTCAGTTTGTTCCAGTCCTTGCCGGATATCTGGGCCATCGATCAGTTATTCCCGATTATGCCCATACATCGCTTAAATGAAGCCCCCGTCAGAGACGCCGTGTTGGCAGACATGACCTGTGATTGTGACGGTAAGATTGATAACTTTATTTCACCAACGGGCGTGAAGAAAACCTTGCCATTGCATGAGCTTAAAGACGGTGAAGAATATTACTTAAGTGTTTTCCTTGTTGGTGCTTATCAGGAAACGCTAGGCGATTTGCACAATCTGTTTGGCGATACCAATGTCGTCAGTGTGCATATCAACGAAGAAGGCGGCTTTGATTTCCGCCGCGAGTTCCACGGCGACAGTATTGCCGATGTACTGAGTTATGTTGAGTACGACCCTAAACACATGTTAGAACAATTCCGGCGTATCGCTGAAGAAGCTGTGCGAGACGGACGTATTTCGGTGCCTATGCGCCAAAAAATGTTGCATGCTTTTAAAGAAAGTATGCATGGCTATACTTTTTTTGAACGTTAATTGAGACGAGTTAAAGGAATTCAGCAATGTCTAAAGTCCTGATTATTGGTGCCGGCGGTGTCGGTGGCGTAGTCACACATAAATGTGCACAGTTACCAGAAGTATTCTCTGAAATTGTATTGGCAAGCCGAACAGAAGAAAAATGCAAAGCGATCGCAGCCCAGTTAGACCGACCTATCAAAACAGCGAAGGTTGATGCGGATAATGTCGCTGAATTGACCACGTTATTGGAACAAGAGAAACCCGATTTAGTGATTAATGTGGCCTTGCCGTATCAGGATTTGACCATTATGGATGCCTGTCTGGCAGCCGGGGTGGATTATCTGGATACGGCTAACTATGAACCACTGGATACAGCCAAGTTTGAATACAAATGGCAATGGGCTTATCAGGATAAATTTAAAGAAGCGGGCTTAACAGCATTGCTGGGTAGTGGTTTTGATCCCGGTGCGACCAATGTGTTCACGGCCTATATTGCCAAGCATTACTTTGATGAAATCCACGAGTTAGACATTATCGATGTCAATGGTGGTGATCACGGTTATCCATTTGCTACCAACTTTAATCCGGAAATTAATATCCGCGAAGTGACTGCTGAGTGTCGTCACTGGGAAAATGGCGAGTTTGTTGAAACGCCTGCGATGTCAAAAAAAGCGACATTTACCTGCCCAGAAGAAGTCGGTACCTACAATATTTACCGTATGTATCATGAAGAACTGGAATCATTAACTAAAAATTTCCCGACTCTGAAACGCGCTCAGTTCTGGATGAGTTTTGGTGACAGCTATCTGAAGCATCTGGAAGTATTGGGTAATGTCGGTATGACCGGTATTGAGCCTATTGACTATAACGGCCAGAAAATTGTACCGATTCAGTTTTTGAAAGCTTTACTCCCTGACCCTTCAACTTTAGGCCCAAGAACCAAAGGTAAAACCTGTATTGGTTGCGTGGTGAAAGGCATTAAAGACGGCAAAGAAAAAATTGTTTACCTGTATAACATCAAAGATCATCAGGATTGTTATCAGGAAGTCCAGTCTCAAGCTATTTCTTACACCACAGGTGTACCAGCCATGATTGGTGCCAAAATGATGTTAGAAGGTAAGTGGAAACAGCCTGGCGTGTGGAATATTGAACAGTTCGATCCTGATCCATTTATGGAAGACATGAATAAATATGGTTTGCCGTGGAGTGTGATTGAGCTTGATAACTTTAATCTGGACGACTAATTTCGATGCAGTTTACTGATTTTGGCAAACTGGATTTATCTCGTTTGCCATCACCGTGTTTTGTGGTTGATGAAGTTGCCGTAGAACGTAATCTACGCATTCTGCATGGTGTGGCTGTCGCGAGTGGTGCAAAAGTACTTGGTGCCCTAAAAGCCTTTTCTATGTGGTCGCTAGGTGACTTAACACAAAATTATCTCAATGGCACTTGCGCCAGTGGCTTGCATGAAGCTCGTTTGGGATATGAAGAGTACGGTGGCGAAGTACATGTGTTTGCTGCTGCTTTTAGTCAAGCGGATATTGATGAACTGCTTACATTCGCTAATCACATCGTGTTTAACTCTTGCAGCCAGTGGTTACGGTTTAGAGAGCAGTGTCTAGCGGTCCAACAGCAACGACCTGATCTGGAGTTTGGTTTACGAATCAATCCTGAACATTCTGAAGGGGCTGTGCCAATTTATGACCCTTGTTCACCAGGTTCACGCTTGGGCATCACGCTGTCTCAGCTTGATGAAAGTGCATTAGCAGGCATTAGCGGGCTACATTTTCATACCTTGTGTGAACAAGGCTTTGAGCCACTTGAGCGAACAGTGGCAGCAGTTGAATCAAAGTTTGGTCATATCTTGCCACAAATGAAATGGGTCAACTTTGGCGGTGGTCATCATATTACCGCTGATGGCTATGATATTAATGGGTTGGTCGAATTAATCCAGGCATTCCAATCTCGTCACGATGTGCAGGTCTATCTTGAGCCAGGTGAAGCCATGGCGATCGGTACTGGTATTTTGAGCTGTGAAGTGCTGGATATCACCTGGAATAAACTGAACCAGGCGATTCTTGATACGTCCGCCACTTGTCATATGCCGGATACGCTGGAAATGCCATATCGTCCCGATATTCATGGTGCGGGTGAAGCGGATGAGTTTGAATATACCTATCGTCTAGGCGGTTTAACTTGTCTGGCTGGGGATGTGATTGATGATTACAGCTTCAAAGAACCATTGGAAGTCGGACAACGGCTGATTTTTGAAGATATGGCACATTACACCATGGTCAAAACCACAACGTTTAATGGCACCAAATTACCAGCCATTGCGTTGTGGAACTCAGAAACCGATGCTTTACGCATAGTTAAAGAATTCGGTTACGACGATTTTAAACACAGATTATCTTGAGTTGATTCAAATGGAAGAGTATCCAATTTTTCTCGGTTCAGAAATTGAACAGCCAGAACCACACAACGCCATGTTTCATGTATTACCCGTGCCCTATGAAAAGAGCGTGTCATATGGCGGAGGTACTGCCCTGGGCCCCAACGCTATCTTGCAAGCTTCCTGGCAACTGGAAGAATGGGATGGCAAAAGCAAACCCTGCGATGAAGGTATTTATACCTGTGAACCAGTGGATTGCAGTGTCGCCCCTCAGCAAGTTATTGATAATATTGCTAAAGCGACAGCCGATATCATTAAAGCTGGCGCCATGCCGGTTGTACTTGGTGGTGAGCATACGGTGACTTATGGTGTGATTAAAGGCTTGCGTGATGCCGGTATCGATGATTTTGGCATTGTGCAGATTGATGCACATGCTGATTTGCGTCAGGCGTATGAAGGTGATTTTCTTAGTCATGCTTCTGTCATGAAACGTGCTGTCGATATGGGTATTCCTCTTTACCAACTCGGTATACGTGCTTATTGTGAAGAAGAAATGGCATTTCGTGACGAATTCGGTGTGTTATATCAGGATGCGGATGAGTTAGTACCCAACCGCATTCAGTCAATCGAGTTGCCAGAGGATTTTCCACAAAAAGTGTTTTTCACACTGGATATTGATGGCATGGATCCTTCTGTTTTTCCTTCAACAGGAACGCCAGTGCCAGGTGGACTGGACTGGTATCAGACACTCAATTTATTCGAGTCGGTAGCCAAACAGCGTGAAATTATCGGTTTTGACATCATGGAATTTGCGCCCATTGAAGGGTTCCATGCTTATGATTTTTCAGCGTCTTTACTCACGTATAAATTAATGGGCATCGTACAACGAAACCGTTATTAATCAACGGAGCTAGAGCGCGATTCAAAAAACAAATAAATCAAATGGCCTGTTTGTAGGCTAAGGATATGAGGTAATGAAGAAATTAAGTCTTTTCCTCATTCCATGAAACAGATAAAATTCGGCCTTTTTCTACTCTTTGGGATTTTTCATCATGAATCAAGCTACAGTAAAACTGTTGGAAGACTACTACAATGCATTTAACCGCGGTGATATGGATGCATTTCTTAATATGCTGACAGACGACGTGATTCATGATGTAAACCAAAGTGGTCGTGAAATTGGTAAAGAAGCATTCAAGAAGTTTATGGATCGTATGAATGCGCACTACAAAGAAAACATCGTTGATATTTCTATCACCACCAATGATGCTGGCGATCGTGCAGCGGTTGAGTTCACAGTATTAGGTGAATATATGTCAACTGATGAAGGTCTGCCAGAAGCCGCTGGTCAAACATACCGTTTACCCGCAGGCGCATTTTTCGTGGTGCGTGACGGTAAAGTCGCTCGTATTACTAATTACTACAACTTAGAAGACTGGATCGCCCAAGTCGCAGGCTAAGAGGTGTGCGATGTTAAGACTGGAAAGACTGTCTGGCGATAAGCTCAATCAATACATTCCGGAGCTTGCTGAGCTCCGGATTCGTGTTTTTCGTGACTTTCCTTATCTTTATGATGGGGATCTGACATACGAAGAAAAATATCTTCAAACTTATATTGAAGCGCCTGATAGCGTGATTGTGCTGGCTTTTGATGGTGACCATGTAGTGGGTGCCTCTACCGGTATTCCGCTGAAATATGAAACCGACGAAGTCAAAGCCCCTTTTATCGCCGCTGGTTATGATATTGACAAGATCTTTTACTGCGGTGAATCCGTTTTATTGTCTCAATACCGCGGGCAAGGTGCAGGTGTGGCATTTTTCGATGAGCGTGAAGCCCATGCTCATGAGATAGGTGGTTTCGATTACAGCTGTTTTTGTGGGGTTCAACGCCCTGAGGATCATCCATTGAGACCCGCTGACTATCAGCCTCTTGATAATTTTTGGCGTAAACGCGGCTATGAAAAACATCCAGAATTGAATACCACATTCAGTTGGAAAGAAGTGGATGAAGCGCTTGAGTCACCAAAGCCAATGACATTCTGGATGAAAAAAATCTAATCTTTTTGTGCGAAGAGAGTGCTGACTTGCGTGACTCTTTTTGTGCAATGCCCGTGGAAAAATAAATGAGCAAAGTGAAAGCAGCGGTAGCCCAATATGATATTGGCTTTTTCGCACAGTGGTTTGAGTTTGAAGATAAGTTGACCCAATGGGTAAGTCACGCAGCTAAAAATGGTGCCAAACTACTGGTCTTCCCTGAATATGGCAGCATGGAACTCGCTTCACTTTTTGGGGAGTCGGTTTATAAAGACTTGGGCAAGCAGTTGCATTCCATGCAAGATATATATGCCGACTACGAGGCTTTATACGCCCAGCTGGCGAAGCAATTTGATGTCATGATTCTGGCGAGCTCTTTCCCCGTAATACAGTCGGATGGTAGCTTTAGAAATCGAGCTAATCTATACGGTGTTGAGGGACTGATTGATTATCAGGATAAACTCATCATGACTCGCTTCGAGAACGAACAGTGGCTGATTCATGCTGGTCAGGATATTAAGGTGATTGATACCGATATTGGTCGTCTTGCTATTAATATTTGTTATGACAGCGAGTTTCCATTGATTGCCCATGAACAAGTGCAGGCGGGTGCTGATGTGGTCTTAGTACCAAGTTGTACTGATACACAAGCCGGCTTTTATCGTGTCAGAATTGGTTGTCAGGCTAGGGCGTTGGAAAACCAGTGTTACGTCCTGCAGTCGCCGACATTTGGTGAAGCCTTATGGTCAGAAGCAGTTGATGTGAACACAGGTCGTGCCAGCATTTACACCCCGGTTGATTACGGTTTTCCTGATAATGGTATTTTGGCTGAAGGTTCAGCTGATACAGCACAATGGGTGTATGCAGATTTGGATGTGAATGAGATAGCTCGTGTACGCCAGCAGGGACAAGTATTTAATTATCGCGATTGGCCCTTGCAAAATACGTTGCGAGGCCCCAAATTAGATTGATAACGAACGCCGTCTTACAGATGGCGTTTTTTTTAGTTATCAGTTTAGTCAGACCATACGCATTTAGCGTCTGATACAAAAAAACAGAAAAAGTGCGAGTCTGTGTCGATTACGCACTGAATAGACCGGAGTGAGCCATGTTAGATAATGCACAGATTAAGCAGATTATTAATGACTTTCAGGACCCATCAACCGAGATAAAACTGGGGGAGACCAATCCAGGGATTATGGTCGCAGAGGAGTCTGGAAAACAAATCGTCTCTGTGGTTCTGCGTTATCCGGTCAAAGGCTACATCGATGAGCTTAATCAATCATTAACATCAGATCTACAGCAAGCCGGGGCTGACAATGTCAATGTTGTTGTCTCAAGTGAAATCATTAAGCACAAAGTTCAGCAGGGTGTGCAGGCACTGGATAATATCAAAAACATCATTGCTGTTGGATCGGGCAAAGGTGGTGTGGGTAAATCCACAACCTCAGCCAATCTGGCGTTGGCGCTTGCAGCAGAAGGCGCAACCGTGGGGGTGCTTGATGCTGATATCTACGGACCAAGCCAACCACGCATGCTCGGTGCCAATCGTCGACCAGAATCGCCTGATGGCAAGAGCATGAACCCAGTAGACAGTTATGGCATTCAAACTATGTCGATTGGGTTCCTTATTGATGAAGAGGAACCGATGATTTGGCGTGGACCGATGGTGACACAAGCCCTACAACAGTTGCTCGGTGAAACTAACTGGAAAGATCTAGATTACCTGATTATTGACTTGCCACCGGGCACAGGTGATATTCAATTAACCTTGTCACAAAAAGTGCCAGTGAGTGGTGCTGTCATTGTCACCACGCCACAAGACATATCATTGCTTGATGCGCGTAAAGCCTACAAGATGTTTGAAAAGGTAAAAGTACCTGTTCTAGGCATTGTCGAAAATATGAGTACACATATTTGTAGCAAATGCGGTCATGAAGAGCATATTTTTGGTGAAGGCGGTGGCAAGCGCATGGCCGAGCAGTACAATCTTAATTTGCTGGGTAGTTTACCTCTGGATATAAAAATTCGTGAGGATGCTGACTCTGGTAAACCTAGTGTTGTCACTGATCCTGACGCTGATATTTCAATGGCTTATCGCCGCATTGCTCGCCGAGTTGGCGCCAGATTAGCCATGCAAAGTAAAGATTATTCTGCAGCGTTCCCGAACATTGTGATTAAAAATGACTAATGTTTAGTCAACACATAATAAAGCTTATTCAAGATGTGTTTTAATAGGCTTGTGATTGAACAATTATAAAAAGGTATGACCGAGCAATTATGATTAAGTCAGATAAATGGATTCGTCGTATGGCGGAGCAGGGCATGATTTCACCTTTCGAGCCGGGACAAGTTCGATATCGTGATGATAACCGCATTATCTCTTATGGCACGTCAAGTTATGGTTACGATGTTCGCTGCTCAAATGAATTTAAAATATTCACCAATATTAATTCAGCCGTTGTTGACCCGAAGAATTTCGATGAAAGCAGTTTTGTGGATGTGACGTCTGATGTGTGTATCATTCCACCGAATTCATTTGCACTGGCCAGAACAGTAGAAACCTTCAGAATTCCACGAAATGTTCTGACAGTGTGTCTTGGCAAATCCACTTATGCTCGCTGTGGCATTATTGTGAATGTCACCCCATTGGAACCTGAATGGGAAGGTCAGGTGACATTAGAGTTTTCCAACACCACTCCCTTACCGGCAAAAATCTACGCGAATGAAGGTGTGGCACAAATGTTGTTCTTCGAGTCTGATGAAGTGTGTGAGACATCTTACGCTGATCGTGGTGGTAAATATCAAGGCCAGTCTGGTGTAACTCTTCCTCGTTCCTGATGCCGATGTCTGTATTCTCCCGCCATGTAATCCGAACGCTCAGTGCTGCATTGGTATTGCTTTCATTGTCAGCATGTACAGAAGAAAGAACACCGACAGAATCCTGGAAACACAGCGAAAATGGCAGCTATGCTTCCAGCTTTTCACCTGATGGTCGTTACGTGCTGGTCGGCGATATTGATTTGCCAGCAAAACTCTGGGACCTTCAGACGAATAAGGTGAAATATACCTGGCAAAACACACCAAATGATGCCGGTACGACAACAGATGTGGCTTTTTCTGACGATAGTAAAGTGGCGGCCACGGTAGAATCAAAAGTTATCGTTTTATGGAATATGGAAAACGGTGAACCGATGATTCGTCTTGAGTTTCCAGTCACGATAAAAGATATTGCTTTATCGCCTAAAGGTGACCATCTTCTATTAGCGTTGCAAGACAGAACAGCGGTGTATTTTGATGTGATAGGTAATCGCGTCGTCCAAATTCTGAAACATGATGGTAAAGCCGTTAATTCACCTATCGATCAGCTTATTAACACAGTTGATATTTCACCTAATGGTAAATATGGCTTGACGGGCGGAGATGACCATACAGCAAGAATGTGGAACCTGGAAACCGGACAACAACTTCGGATATGGCAACATAATAATGGTGTTAGTTTGGTTTCTTTTGATCCCATGGGTGGGTTTGTGATTAGTTCAGCAGGTAATGCACAAACACGTATCTGGAATGTCAAAAGTGGTAAACAAGTCGCGGTACTCACGACATCACCTGTAGACGTAGACGGTATCTGGGGTGACTTTCCTGTATTTAAAACCACAACCAGCGCGATTGCCTATTCTTCTGATGGTAAATATGTCGTGACTGGCCACCCCAACCGTGAAATGTGTGTCTGGCGTGCACAAAATGGACAGGCTCTGGGCTGTTGGTTAACACCACGCAAAGACGCTTTAAAACCCGGTGTAGTTATACAAGCGTTAGCGTTTAGTCGTGATGGCCGTTACATCTACAGTGAATTAGGTAATGGTTTAGGCCAAAAATGGCGTATTAGATAAGGTATGGCTGATAGCTTATTAAAATTGGTTTTTTTTGTTCCTGAATCACATAAAGAAGCCGTAAAACAGGCCATTTTTGCTGCCGGTGCCGGACGTTATGATGGTTATGACAGTTGTTGTTGGGAGTCACAAGGAACAGGGCAATTTCGCCCATTAGATGGCAGTCAGCCTTATATTGGGCAGCAGGGCCAGGTGGAATATGTAGCTGAGTACCGGGTAGAAACGGTTTGTCCCACCCAACAAATAAAGCCTGTCTTAAACGCGTTACTTTCTTCACACCCTTATGAAACCCCTGCGTATGAAGTCTGGTCTGTATTGACACTGGATGACTTTAAATAGAGAAATATGATGGATCTTGCGAGCACAGAACAATCACCCAAAATGACTTTACTGGCTAACTATCAGGTGCCTCGTTACCTGGTGGATGAAGCCTTGCTTCATTTTGATCTGGATAAATCAAAAACACGTGTTATCAGTACATTAAAAATGCGGTTAAATCCCGAATCATCTGGAGGAGAATGTGTATTAGATGGTGAGTCACTGGACTTAGTCAGCATCAAATTAAATGGAAAAGAACTCGAAGAGACGGATTATCAGCTTAGTGATAAGTCTCTAGTTATTTCCGAAGTGCCAGACAAGTTCGAACTTGAAGTCATTACGGAGATTCATCCCGATCAGAATACTGCTCTGGAAGGGCTTTATCATTCAGGCCGACTTTTATGTACGCAATGCGAAGCACAAGGGTTTAGACGTATCACCTATTACCCTGATCGTCCTGATGTGATGTCTATCTTCACTGTAACGATTGTGGCTGATGCGAAAGCATGGCCGGTCATGCTCTCAAACGGCAACCTGGAAGAACAAGGCCAGTTCAATGATGGCCGTCATTGGGTACGCTGGCATGATCCACACCCAAAACCCAGCTATTTATTTGCCTTAGTGGCGGGTGATTTATATTGCCAGCAGGATCAGTTCACCACCATGAGTGGACGTGAAGTCAGCCTTCGTATTTATGTGGATCCTGAAAACAAACATAAATGTGATCATGCTCTGGTGTCCTTAAAACAGTCTATGAAGTGGGACGAAGAAGTCTATGGTCGTGAATACGATCTGGATGTCTTTATGATTGTTGCCGTAAATGACTTCAATATGGGGGCAATGGAAAATAAAGGGTTAAATATTTTCAATGCCGCCTGTGTTCTGGCCACGCCTGAAACAGCCACAGATGATGATTTTTATACGATTCAAAGTATCGTCGCTCATGAATACTTCCATAACTGGTCTGGCAACCGTGTGACTTGTCGGGATTGGTTCCAGCTCAGCCTAAAAGAGGGCTTCACCGTCATGCGTGATCAGAGCTTTAGTGCTGATCTCAATTCAGCCGCTGTTCAACGTATTGATGATGTAAATGGTTTACGCAGTATGCAATTTGCAGAAGATGCTGGCCCGATGGCGCATCCTGTGCGACCAGACTCGTATATTGAGATCAGTAATTTCTACACAGTCACCATATACGAGAAAGGTGCAGAAGTCGTGCGCATGATCAAGACGTTGGTTGGCGAGGAAGGCTTTAGAAAAGGCACGGATCTCTATTTTGACAGACATGATGGGCAGGCTGTTACCACGGATGATTTCGTTAAAGCGATTGAGGATACCAATAACGTTGATTTGAGTCAGTTCAAACGTTGGTATGAGCAGGCTGGCACTCCCGAGCTTTCTGTTAAAACGCACTATGATCCCATCAATCAACGTTTTACACTGACTCTCAGTCAATTTTGTCCTGCTACGCCTGGTCAGGATAACAAGGCAGATTTTCATATTCCTGTTGCTATCGGTTTATTAGATAGTCAAGGGAAAAATATGCCTATGCAATTGCAGGGAGAGAGCACTGTCTATGACGATGACACGCGTGTTTTATCTTTGACCGATTCTCAGCAACAGTTTGAGTTTATTCATGTGAGCGAAGAGCCTGTTGCTTCAGTTTTACGTGGGTTTTCAGCACCGGTGAAACTGAAATATGATCTTAGTAATACCCAACTGGCCTTTTTAATGGCCCATGACACTGACAGTTTTAATCGTTGGGATGCTGGCCAGCAACTGATGATTAATGTGTTGCTAGACATTGTTGATGACATTCAGAAGCAAAATAAACTCGCTATGTCACCATTGTTGCTGTCACAACTGGAAGCTATTTTGCAGGATAAGCAACTTGATCCAGCGCTTATCGCAAAAATGCTGACATTACCAAGTGAAAACTACCTGGCTGCCCAGATGCAAGTTGCTGATGTCGATGCGATTCATCAGGCTCGTGAATTTGCAAAACAGCAGATAGCGATTTCTTTGAAACGCTTATTTAACGAGCGGTATGAAAGCCTGAGTCAGACCAAAAAATATCAGTTCAATGCCGATGATATGGCGGCACGTAGTTTGAAAAACTTGTGTTTGTCCTATCTGGTGGCAAGTCATGATCCCCTTCAGATTCAGCGCTGTCTGCGTCAGATGAAAGTGACTGACAATATGACCGAGTTATTAGCCGGTTTACGTTTGATGGTCGATCAAGCCGGGCCAGAACGTGAACATGCATTACGTGCGTTCTATGAGCAATGGAAACATGATCGTCAAGTCGTTGATAAATGGTTATCAGTGCAGGCGGTATCTAAGCTTCCTGATACCTTGCTGCGCGTTAAGGCCTTGATGACACATGAAGCTTTCAGTATCAAAAATCCTAATAATGTGCGTGCTTTAATTGGTCAGTTTTGCCGTAATAACCCCATACATTTTCATGCTAAAGATGGTTCGGGTTATCGTTTCCTGGCAGAGCAAATACTGAAACTTGATAAGCTCAATCCACAGGTCGCAGCAAGAATGTTAGGAGCACTTAACTCATGGCGTCGTTATGATGCTGAACGACAACAACTCATGAAAGCATCGCTGGAACATATTGCTGCTGAAAAAGAATTGTCAGCAGATGTGTATGAAATTGTCACCAAATACCTGGCTGAAAAATAATGTTCGCGCTTCATCCACAACTTAAACAAGACACTATTCATATTGGTGAATTTGAATTGTGTGATGTTTTATTAATGAATGATGTCCGCTATCCATGGATTATTCTGGTGCCTAAGCGTGAAAATAAAACCGAGATTTATCAGCTGACAGAGTCTGAACAGCAACGATTACTCAACGAGTCCAGTTTTCTTAGCCATGCTATGTCAACTTTATTTTCAGCCGATAAGATGAATATTGCTGCATTAGGTAATATGGTTGAGCAATTACACATTCACCATATTGCCCGATTTAAAACAGATGCGACCTGGCCAAAACCTGTATGGGGAGTAGGCCAAGCAGAGCCTTACTCGGAAATAGCAAAAAAAGCGATGATGTCACAGTTGACCCACGCTTTAGGTGATTATTTGATTTAGAAAGACGACGCATGAAACGATTACGCTTTCGAATGACTCTTTCTCCTGAACAAGCGCTTCGTTATTATCAAGGCATGGCGAGAACGGTCATTGTGACGGCTGAAACAGGGCAAAGGGTCAGTTTTCCGGCGGAACATATTCGTCGCTTTATTGATAGCTCCGGTGTCAATGGCCTGTTTTCTATCGAATTTGATAACAATAACAAACTGATCGGCATAACGCGTTTATCTGATTAGTCTAATTTAAGCGGACCATCAAGCAATCTAGCTTGCGGCTTTCCAATATAATACCCTTGGGCATAGTCCACACCTAGTTCAGCTAAAACGGCGAGAATCTCAGCACTTTCAACAAATTCTGCTACTGTGCTCTTGCCCATGCCTTTCGCAACAGAAACTAAGGCTTCCACAAATAATTTATCGTCATTATTATCTGTGATATGGGTGATAAACATGCCATCGATTTTCACCACATCGACAGGTAATTCTCGTAAATAACGAAACGAAGCAAAGCCTGAACCAAAGTCATCAATCGAGAAGCGACAGCCTAAATCACGCATTTCTCGCATTAATTGACGTGCCTGATTAATATCGGCGACGGCAGCTGTTTCTGTTAACTCAAACAGTAGATGTTCCGGACTGGCACGATAATGTTTTAAAAGACGTTTGAGTAGCGGGATGAGCTCAGCATCTAGCATGGCGTGTGCAGATAAATTCAATGATAAGGTGATGGTTTGCTCTTGTTGCTCGAGTTCAGCAAGTTTGGCAATGCCTTTCTCTAAAACATAATGATCAATCCGATGGATCAAGCCCGACTGTTCAGCCACTTCTATAAACATTGCTGGGCTATGTATTTGACCATCCTCATCCTGCATACGTAGCAGTACTTCATAGTGACTCACGGTCTGTTTTTGAATCTGCATGATGGGTTGGAAATACAGGACAAAGCGATCCTCTGACAGAGCATCTTCTATTTTCTGTTTCCAACGCATACGTTCTTGCAGCTGTTTGCCAAGCATGTCGTCAAAAGTAAAGAGATGCCAGGTATCCTTACCAAGTGACTTGGCCTGATACATCGCCAAATCAGCGCTACTTAGAAGACGATCTACACTGAATTCATTCAGTGGGAAGGGCACGATACCAATGCTGGAAGAAATGCTGTAGCGAACCTGCTCAAATTCAAAATGCAAAGCATGTAATCGATCACTAATTTTTTCACAGACATTAATGGCTACATTTAAGTCGGTTTCTGGAAGAATAATGGCAAATTCATCACCACCTAATCGGGCTAATACATCATTGTCACGACTGATTTCTGTCAGTGCTTTTGCTACGTTTTTCAGTAACTGGTCACCGACGTTATGACCGCAACTGTCATTGATATCTTTAAAATGATCTAAATCCAGCACCAGTAAAATACCTTGCTGATCATTGAAAATAGCCTGTTTTAGAATGTGTTCAAACTGGCTCTTCAGTTTCTTTCGGTTATAGAGTTCGGTTAATGGATCATGGCTGGCGAGCCAGCGTAATTCGGTTTCATTTTGTTTTTTTTCTGTTATATCGATACCGACAGAGAGAATCACAGCATTATTGGTGGGTATTTGGAAACTCGAATGTATCCATGAGATGGTATGAATTTGACCATCAGCTGAAAGAATATCTGACTCCATATGAACAATATTTTCATCATAATGAGATAGTCGTTGTAATGATTGATGAATATTTTGCCAGTCAGAAGGATGAAAAAATTGCTCGAATGGTTGACTGATAACGTTATTGGCCTCATAGCCTGTGATATTTGTGGCAAGCTCATTAAAGCTGGAAATGCAGTAGTTTTTATCCAGTGTGATAATAATTAATTGGGCGGTCTCTATCAGATTACTAACAAAATCTCTTTCTTGTATGAGTTCTTGTGTCCGTTTGTTAAGTGAATCTGTTTGTTTGCTGACCGAATTCTCAAGACCTTCTAGTTGTTCCGATAAGACTACAGCCGATTGTTCAAGGATATTCAGCTCGTCAAGATAACGCTTCGGGGAGGCATGATTCAGAGTGTTTCTGACTTGCAGGTATTTTTTTTCGGCTAATAAGGGCAGCGCTTTAGAGACTTTGGATAAACGTTTGAGTGGTGCTGATAATAATAAAAACAGACTGCCACCAATCACAATCAAGCCAATGAGTGACCAGATAATTGTTCTGTATGTGAGGCTGTTAAGCTCTTGTTGCTGTTTGGCAATGTTATCTATGATAACCAGCACCACATTATCGACTTGTCTTAGCTTAATAAATTGAAATTCAACGGGTAAATTTGAATCACGTAATATCAGCTTATCGTGGTCAATGTCTTGAAAACGGTAGTGTTTTGCTAAGAATCTCAAATAAGCGATATTGTTATTAAATGACGTGAGCACATTGAGATGACGGTCCCAGAGTGATGAGTCGGTTTGACGTAACTCTTGTGTGTTGGATTGATCGGAAATGATGGCAATGTCGGCGCCAGTTTGTGCCTGAAAATCTAATAATGATTGTGTCAGATTATAGCCAAGCACCAATACATAGTTTGTCTCACTATCAGCCAAAATAGGTAACAGTTGATATTGCTTACAACTAACTTCACAATTTAGCTGACTCTGGGCGAGTTCAGTTTCTGCGGTCAGCGTAATATTATCTTTAATGACTTTTGGAGTGGGCGGGCCCCAGCCACCTAGGTTCCGACCACTACTATCAAACAACTGCACTTGGGATACATCCCAATTCAACTCTAGATCGCTGCGGTAGCGATGAATACGATCTAATATCTCATTTTGTTTAAGTGCTGAACCTTGCTGTGTGGCGTCCGGTGAGATGAGTAATTCAGCAAGACGTTGTAGTTGATCTCGTGTGGTCGTGATTTGTCCGAGTAGTTGTTGATGATATTGCTCTTGTAATTGAGAACGGAACAAAACAAATTTTTGTTGGACGTTCCAGTAAATAATGACATGAAAGATCAATAGAAAAATTAACAGAATAAAACTAAAAAATAAGCCCGCTTTCCAGCGGATACTTAAAAATGGGGTGTGAATACTCATCGTCAGAACTAAAACCGATAAGACAGGGACATAGCGAACATATCCCATCTTTTGCTGGTGTCAGTAACGGTGTTTTCACGCGGTGATAATGTGGCCACACCCTCGACGATGTGATATTCGGCACGAAGCATTACATTATGTGTGACATGCCAGCGTCCCCCTAACACCCAGCTTTTAGAATAATATTCATGAGCCGGCACGGGGGCTTGATTAATCCCCAATGAGGCGAGCTGCTGGCTATTGATGCGATTTTGTCTGGCGGCTTCTTTTCCATTCCAGTCGTGTTTGTTTAACTGGAATTCTTCATAACGGATGAATGCTTGCCAGGCCGGTGTGAAATTATAATTTGCCTGTAAGTAATAACCGATCGAATTAATATTCATCTGTGAGACGGGTCCACCGATGTCAACATAATCAACATTTTCAAAAGCCACTTCGCCTGTAAATTGCCATTTCTCACCGTTATATTGGGCAGATAAAACGGTGTAATCGATATCAATTTCACCCGAATTCATTCCTGGACCAAAAGGGAAGGGCACACGGTCACTTGCACCTGCATCAAAATCAAGTGTGACTCTTGTTCCAGTTATGGAGTAAATCCACTCTCCACCGTTATGCTCGTATAGAATTTTTCCGAATATCCCTAGCTTATCGTTATGAATGGCGCCAGCCCAGTCATCACCCAGATAGGCATATTCAACGTTTTTATCGGCCAGGGTATAACCAGTACCCACTTCCATAAACAGTGTGCCACTGTCTAAGTTAATATTGTTGTAAAGGTGTATACCATCAGCGGCCATAATGGTATTTCTGACTTTATCAAAGTAAATCACCTGAGGAAGAAAGATAGCGCTTCTGGTGTGGGCGACGTCACGAGTTTCGTTATATAAGCCGATTTCGTTTTTGATTCTGCCAATGTACATACCCGTAGCGTAACGCGCATCGGCATAGAGAGAAACATCCACTAAGCCATAATCGAGTCTTGGTGATCCGTTATCAAATCTGCCGGCTTGTCTGGATAATAGTTGTGCAGAAAGCCTGAGCTTAGGGCTGATTCTGAAACTACCATTAATGCCGACTTCAGTAAATTCGAAACTGCCATCATCACTTGGCCCATAAAAATGATTGTCAGTAGTATGTATGTAAGCTTGAGATGCAAAACCATGCAGGGCGATGCGTTCATACCATGCTTTGTCTTCGGCCAATGCCATTGTTGGAATAACAAGTAAGATGGAAAGCAAACTCGCTCTCATAAATCCACCTTAATAATTTGAATACGTTTGTGTGTATCAGCATCATCTTTACTGATGTACCCAATCGCCCCTTTGGTGTTGGCGACAGCATCAAGCATTTCTTGCTCCGAGTTAACGACGATAGGGGCAGTACCTGTGCCAGAGAAGACCTGTCTGTCCCAGATCCGTCTTAGCTGGTATGGAAACATACCCAATACAGACTTACAAAACTGATTATGCGTAGGGTCTTGATCTTGAAGAACATAGACGGTGATTGGCGTGCCATTTGGCCACTCATGAACTCGCATAGCAAAGATAGAGCGAGCAGTGGTTTTGCTTAATTGCTTTATCTCAACCTGTTCGTTGGCAATGAGAGTTTGAGCTGGTAAATCTTGCGATACCAGGAGCAATAAAGTGATGAGGACTCTGATGCTTATCCATGTCATCAGCCTTGTTCCTTAAGCCGTGTTAAGCTCAATTCTAGGCATGAATTCAAAAAAAAGCCACGTTAAAACTTTCTTTATGTTGAATAAGTTATTCTTTGACAAAAACAAGCTGGGTTTTTGCTGCCTGGTTGTACCAAGTTTGTTTGTTTTTACTGAGCCACTGCCACCAGAATCCTAAACCGAGACAAAGCCAGGAAATAAGCCCAAAGATAAATCGCACAGCCGCCTGTTTCCATGAGATAGTCGGCGAGGTTGAGCTAATCAGCTTTATTTTCCATGCTCTCATCCCCAGCGTTTGTCCACCATGGGTCCAGAACCAGCCGTAAAATAAAAAACACACTGACAGTAAATAAAGTAGAAAAAACACATTGCCTGGTGTAATGGCTTCTCCGCTATTTAGCGCAACCGGAATAATGGCAGCAAATAATAAGGCGGACAGTAAAAGTAAAAAGTCATAAATCATCGCCATTATCTGGCGAATTGGACCAGGTCGCTTGTGAATAACTACACTCATTATCAATTTCCAATGGATTTTATTTGGGCGTTAAACCTTACATAAAGTATCATTATCGCTTTAGTTTATCTTGAATTGGGATCCGCATGCTGCAATTGATTGGCCGTCCGGCTTTTTCTGCTTTCCGTCTGGAGAAATTACTAAACAGCATTCAGGCCGAAGTGCCTGCTGTTACAGCTGTTAGAACAGAGTTTCGTTATTTTGTTGAAATAGAAGGTGAGTGTGTTTTGCCAGCAGCAGAACACCAGGTTATCGAAACACTACTTGAAGCAGAAATGCGTGATAGTGACGCCAAAGAAAACGAAACCTTTTTCTTAGTCACACCCAGACCGGGAACGATTTCACCCTGGTCAAGCAAAGCCACCGATATCGCGGTCAATAGTGGTGTAAAAGACATCGAACGTGTTGAGCGTGGCGTAGCTTTTTTTATTGAAGCCAACGAAACACTGACTCAGCATCAGAAATCCATTGTTCGTAGTTTATTACATGACCGCATGATTGAAACTGTGTTTGAAACAGTGGATGAGACAGACCGTTTATTCATGCATGGTAAATCACGTGAACTGGTGAGTGTGGATATCCTCATCGGTGGACGTGAAGCCTTAGTCACGGCCAATCAGCAAATGGGGCTGGCACTGGCTGAAGACGAAATTGATTATCTTTTTGAGAATTTCAGTTTGCTTGAGCGTAACCCAAATGACATTGAGTTAATGATGTTTGCTCAGGCTAACTCGGAGCATTGCCGTCATAAAATTTTCCGTGCCGACTGGATTATTGATGGTGAAACGCAGTCTCACACGCTGTTTAACATGATTCGTAATACGCATGACCTCAACCCTGATGGGGTCGTCAAAGCTTATAGTGATAACTCATCAGTGATTGAAGGTCCGAGAAGTCATCGATTCCAGGTGGATATGGCGACAGGGCAATATCACTATGAAGGTGAAATCCAGCATATCCTGATGAAGGTGGAAACCCATAACCATCCAACAGCGATTTCTCCCTTTCCTGGTGCTTCAACGGGGGCTGGTGGCGAAATTCGTGACGAAGGTGCAACTGGACGTGGTTCAAAACCAAAAGCGGGTTTAACGGGGTTTTCTGTGTCGAATCTGGAAATCCCAGGGTTTGAACAACCTTGGGAAACACCTTATGGCAAACCGGCGCGTATGGCCTCTGCTCGTGAGATTATGATCGATGGCCCTCTCGGTGGTGCGGCCTTCAATAATGAATTTGGTCGTCCGAATTTATGCGGTTATTTCCGTACTTTTGAAGTTCAAGTACCAACAGATAATGGCTTTGAAGTGCGGGGCTATCACAAACCTATTATGGTGGCTGGCGGCATGGGCTCTATCCGTCCACAACACGTTGAAAAAGGCATCATGGATCCAGGTGTGCAATTGATTGTACTGGGCGGTCCGGCAATGTTAATTGGTCTGGGAGGAAGTGCTGCTTCTTCAGTCAATTCCGGTGCCAGTGATGAGGGACTGGATTTTGCCTCAGTTCAACGTGGTAATCCTGAAATGGAACGCCGCTGTCAGGAAGTGATTGACCGCTGTGTGGCCTTAGGTGATCAAAACCCGATTATTGCCATTCACGATGTCGGTGCCGGTGGACTCTCCAATGCTTTCCCTGAACTGGTCGATGACAGTGGTCGTGGTGGTCGTTTTGAACTGCGTGTGATTCCTAATGATGAACCCAGTATGTCACCCATGGAAATCTGGTGTAATGAGTCTCAAGAGCGTTATGTGTTGGGTGTACATCCTGACCGTATTGATGAATTCAAAGCCATTTGTGAACGTGAGCGTTGCCCGTGGGCTGTTGTGGGGGAAACCACTGAAGAAGAACATTTATTACTCGGTGATGCCGATAATGAAACATCACCGATCGACATGCCACTGTCATTATTATTAGGTAAACCACCTAAAATGCTGCGTGACGTGAAACATACACAACATGAGCATCCAGATCTTGATTTTGCCGGTGTTTCACCCAGAATGGCTCTGGAACGTGTACTTACATTGCCAACGGTAGCCAGTAAGAACTTCCTAATTACCATCGGTGATAGAAGTGTAACAGGTTTGGTCGCACGTGATCAGATGGTAGGTCCATGGCAAGTGCCGGTAGCGGATTGTGCTGTCACTTTAGCCGATCACCATGATGTGTTAGGCGAAGCGATGTCGATGGGAGAGCGTGCACCGATTGCACTGATCAACGCACCTGCTTCAGGTCGAATGGCAGTGGGGGAAGCGATTACCAATATTGCCGCTGCCAAAATTGAAAAGTTGGGTGACATTAAATTATCAGCTAACTGGATGGCAGCATGTGGTCACCCTGGTGAAGATGCACTGTTATACGATACCGTCAAAGCGATTGGTATGGATCTCTGTCCTGAGTTAGGTATCGCTATTCCCGTCGGTAAGGACTCTTTGTCCATGAAAACGGTATGGGAAGATAAGGGCGAAACCAAAGCGGTGACTTCACCTTTATCTCTGATTATCAGCGCCTTTGCGCCTGTCACTGATGCCAGCGCAACGACCACGCCGCAATTACGTACTGATCGTGGTGATACTGATTTGATTTATATCGATCTGGGGCAAAATCACAACCGTTTGGGTGCTTCCGCTTTAGCTCAAGTATTCAAACAAGTGGGTAACACAGCTCCAGATATCGAAGATGCGACACATTTAAAAAACTTCTTTAACGCTATCCAACGACTGAAGAATGAAGATTTATTGCTGGCCTATCATGACAGAAGTGATGGCGGCCTCGCTGTTACCTTAGCTGAGATGGCTTTTTCCGGTCATTGTGGTCTGGATATTCACTTGAATGGTCTTGGTGAAGCCTTGCCGGTATTGTTCAATGAAGAATTAGGCGCGGTTATCCAAGTGCCTCATGCTGATTTGAATCATGTCATGAATATTCTTAAAGACTATAATTTGACCTCCATGTCATTTGCCATTGGTAAAGTGACTGAGCAGCAGCAAATACGCATCCATGTTGAGCAGGAACTGGTTATTGATGAGTCTCGTGTAACGTTGCAACGTTTCTGGGCTGAGACCAGTTACCAGATGCAGTCAATGCGTGATAATCCTGATTGTGCAAAACAAGAGTTTGATGCGTTATTGGATGAAAAAGATCCTGGTTTATTTGCCAAACCATCATTTAATCCGGCAGAAAATATTGCCAGCTCTCTGATCGTGAGTGGTCATCGTCCCAAGGTTGCCATTCTGCGTGAGCAAGGGGTAAATGGTCAGGTTGAAATGGCAGCGTCATTTGATCATGCAGGCTTTAATGCTATTGATGTGCACATGAGTGATGTGCTGGAAGGGCGTATTGATCTGAATGATTTTGTTGGCTTGGTTGCGTGTGGTGGGTTCTCATATGGTGATGTTTTAGGTGCAGGACGCGGTTGGGCCAGCACCATTTTGCATAATGAGACTGCCCGTCAACAGTTCTCAGCATTTTTCCATCGTGAAGATACGTTTGCGTTGGGTGTCTGTAATGGCTGTCAGATGTTGTCGCAGTTAAAAGAGTTGATACCTGGCAGTGAGCATTGGCCTCGATTCTCTCGTAACCTGTCTGAACAGTTTGAAGCACGTTTCTCACTGGTAGAGATTGTAGAGTCACCTTCAGTGTTATTGAAAGGGATGGCCGGTTCTGTGATGCCTATCGTTGTGGCTCACGGTGAAGGGCGTGTTGACTATGCCGAGACGGGGTCTGAAGATCAGGCGCTAGTGGCCATGCGTTATGTCGATCATTATGGTCAAGCTACGGAAGCTTACCCAATGAACCCAAATGGATCGATTAATGGCGTGACGGCACTGACGACAACCGATGGTCGGGTAACGATCATGATGCCGCACCCTGAGCGTGTAACGCGCACAGTTCAGCATTCATGGCATCCGGATGACTGGGGCAAAGATGGTCCGTGGGCAAGATTGTTCCAAAATGCGCGATGCTGGGTGAACTAAACCCGGATGTAAAAAAGGACCGAAAGGTCCTTTTTTTATGGCTAACGTAAAGAGAGCTATACTTTAAAACGTTGTGCAATCATATTGAGCTGCGTGGCGAGTGTCGCCAGGTTTTGACTAGCAGTAGCAATTTCTTCGCTGCTATGCATGTTATTTTCAGATAAGTCTGATACGCGTGTAATGTTACGATTGATTTCTTCTGAGACCAAACCTTGCTCTTCAGCAGCACTGGCAACATGTGTACTCATATCAGCGATTTGTGTCATCGAATTAACAATGTTTAATATCGATTGTGTGGCTGAGTCAGTGTAACCAACCATACCAGCGGCATTGGCTTTTTCTTTTTCCATCACGGCGACAGCTTCTTTTGTTTTCTGTTGTAAATTGTCGACCATGACTTGAATTTGTTCTGCCGATTCCTGAGTACGGTTGGCCAGTGAGCGAACTTCATCAGCTACAACAGCAAAACCGCGACCATGATCTCCTGCTCGTGCAGCTTCTATAGCCGCATTTAAGGCTAATAAATTGGTCTGCTCAGCCACCCCTTTAATAACAGTTAACACGGAACCTATTTGCTCACTACTTTGACTTAGTTCTTCAATGGTGCGCGCTGCATTTCCAACGTCTTCAGTTAGAGAGTTAATGGATTTTACCGTTTCACTTATGACGTCTTGTCCCGATTTTGACTCACTGTTCGCATTACGTACTTCTTCTGCTAACAGTTCAGCATTACGGGCGATTTCTTTAATCGTACTTGACATCTCATTCATCGCTGTGGCTATTTGCTCAGATTGCGATTGTTGTTCTTGTGAGTTGGATTGAGATTGCACAGTATTAGTAGATAACTCTTCAGATGCGGCTGCTAATTCAGTTGAGTTTTGTTTCAATTGATTCACTACGCCGTTTAAATGTTGTGTCATTGAGTTAAGTGCAATAAAGATATCAGCGGTTTCATCTTTGGCTGGACTGGTGATTGTGACGGTCAGATCACCTTCGGCGATCCGCTTGGTAGCGGTAATAATATTGTTGATTACCTGGATGATAGACCGATAAAAACCAATGAATAAATAGAGTGCCAGCGATAGGGCAATTAATATCACGGCAATCACCACATTTTTTTCAAGCTGTAGCATGGATAGACGATTATCTAGTAGTTCAGCCAATGCGTCAGCAAGATAATGATATACCACATAATTTGTGTCTATAGCTTCAGTACCCAGACTGAAAATAAATGCTGCTTCGGTGTTAATTTTCTCACTCTCGAGCATATCCTTTTCAATGACAGTGAGAAATTCTGTGAGTGCATTTTCTCTATCCAGCTCTAGCTTATTTAAAACGTCTGCCAACTGCGGATTGTGAGTAATAATATGTTCGATAGCTTGTTGAGTGGTATCCGCTTCATGTTTTACCTTGCTAAATGATGAAGCCAGTTTAATACGTTGACTGGTAGTCAATGATTCATTGGCAGCAATGCCCGAAGCAAGTCCGCGAGTTTGTCCGATACTCTCAGCGAGTACTGGGATATAACTGACAATCGTCTCAATAATGAATGTGGTGTTGAGGTCTGGATCGAGTATGAGTCCAGAATTGTGATTCACGGCATTCATGAGTTGTCTAAGTTTTGTAATTAACTCAGTATGCGCGGTAAAAATGGTATTGGGATCTGTTTCTGTTGCTGTATTGATAAGACTGGTCCAGTCACGTTTGATTTCGTCCCATAGTTGATTGGTGTCGAAGTGCTCGCCATATTCAGTATTGATGATATTGATTTGTTGAATACTCTGATCAATCTCTTTCCGTTTACTGAGAATTTTCTCTTCGAACTCTGCTGAGCCATTCAGATAGGCATTCGTCAAGCCACGATGTTGAGGCAATTGTTGATAGAGTGGTGTGATGGTTTTTATGTATTCCAAGCCTGATTGTTCTTTATGGCTTTCATTAACGATGTTGTTTAATTGGTGAATCAGTAGCAAAAATGTCACCGTGATAGGAATAAGCAGAAGCACTGTTATCAGTGACATTTTTTTGGGGTAGCTTAGCGAATTCATGAGTTTGGTCGCCAGATTCATTAGGGTCACCCTAAATTGTGTGGATATTTAAAATTTTTATTGGCATATAGTTCGTTTTCTTTAGTATGTGATGAGTGACTTTGTCGCCTCTCCACAGTGAGCATATCAAGTTGTTATTGCTAAGCCGTCTATTGCAAGGTGTTAATAGTGGCTGTCATTTGATGACGTATTCTGGAGTGATAAATTACCACTTAAGTAATCGACATTATTGCCGTAAAGTGATGAATGGAATATTGTGGTCCTGGATTGACCTAAATTTACAACGATTAGAAAGGATATCTAGTAATTCGGGTTTCTTTCTTTTTAGACAGTGAGTGATTGGATTGATAAAGGACTTAGTTACACCGTATCAGACTAGGGTTGTGCCAAGTTATGGTTTGCTAGTCGTATTTTTGTCGTTGCTCACTATCTTCCCTCCCGTCTTTGCTATGCAGCAGTATGAGAGCGAGCAGGTTACTGCCTGGCAATATCGCTGGGGTGATTCCGAATTTGTAAATGGTGAGCCTGAGTGGATTGTCACACCTGAACTACATAGTAGTGATTGGAAAGATATTGATTTCCCTTGTATGCCGCCTGATCGAGGGCAATATAATACCGTTTGGTTTAAGGCAACATTGCCGGATTCTGATCATGATTATTTGCATCCTGTTCTTTACGTCACCAGCATTGACTTAATGGCTGAAGTTTACCTGGAAGATAAAAAGATTTATCAATTTGGTGACTTAAATAATAAACAGCACAAGTCGTTTTATGGTTGGCCTTGGCACTCGATTGATTTGCCAGATGATTATGCGGGTAAAACTATTTATTTCAGGGTTTTTTCAAGCTACCGAGACATTGGTTTGTGGGGTGAAGTCAAACTATTTGAGAAAACACACCTACTGTTTTATCTTTTAGAAAAAGCGTATTTTGAAGTTCTAGTCGCTTTATTCTCATTGTTTGTCGCTATTATTACCTTGGCATTCTCGATGATGCATAGAGGGGAGCGACATTTTCTCTATTTATCATTATTTTCACTGACCTCTGCTGTAATGTTGCTGGCTGAGAATCCAGCTGTTCAATTTGTTTTTAATTACCCTCTAGTACGTGTTTATTTATTAGCGATCTCCTATTACGCATTACCCGTTATTACGAGTTTATTGTTGTCATCATGGTTTGATGACTGGCGACACAAATGGTTAATAAACATCGCTGTTGTCCATCTCATTTATCTTATTTCAGTGATAGGCCTATCTTTAGCGGGCCTAATAGAGCTTGCTGTTACATTCCCTATTTTTGATGCCATATTCGCCATCACGATACTTCTGATAATAGGCCTTGGCATCAGTAAGCGATATTCGTTGGCCTCCGATCAACATCTAGTCATGCTGTCCTTTACGGTATACGGCATATTTCTTTTATTGGATATGGGCATTGCTAATAGTGTTCTTCCCTGGATGCATTTGGATATTTCTGTTGGCGCGTTATTGTTTGCGCTTGTATTGATGCTTATTTCTTTACGTCATTATTCACATGTACAAAGCGCGTTAAAAGAACTGAATGAACACCTAGAAGTGAAGGTGGCTGAACGAACAGCTTCCTTGCATGCTTATGCCGAAGCTGAACAAGAACGTGCTGAACAGCTGCAGCGTCTGAATGTGCTCGGAGCCAGATTAGAAGAACTCAATAGTCGGTTACAAACCGTTGACAATCTCACTGAGGCAAGACATTTACTCATTAAAAAGCTTCCGGACGTTTTTATGCCTGTAGAATTGAGCGTAACAACATCACTTGACGGCGTATCTTTTGAGAGGCAATTGGCTCAAGTAGAACTGCAAGAGCTGGATGGCAGCTATAACGTATTTGTTTATCTGGTTTTAAATAATCTAAGTTCAAAAAAACTAATCAAACAAGACAATCTGAATGATTTCATCAACCGGGTTAAATTGCGTTTAGGTGTGACGCTTAGCAGTATCAAGTTAAAAGAAGAGCTGCATCGTTTTTCATTTGAAGATGCGCTGACAGGGCTTGCTAATCGACGTTTTTTTGATCTGGCACTGCATAGAGAAACTCAGCTGGCAAACCGACAGAAAAACCCATTGTCGCTCCTTATATGTGATATCGATCATTTCAAACATTTTAATGATGAATACGGGCATGAAGTCGGTGATTTTGTACTGAAAACATTAGCGCAATTGATGAATGAGTTTTTCCGTGAAACGGATATACCATGTCGTTATGGTGGTGAAGAATTTGTTGTGATTATGCCTGGCGCGACAATAGATGATGCGACAGAAAAAGCCGAGCTATTAAGGCGTATTGTTGCCGACAAACAGATGGTGTTTAACGGCAAACACATAGACAGCATCACCATTTCCATCGGGATCGCTGATTTAACCCCAAGTAGAAGTGAATCAGAACAGTTGTTAAGTGATGCAGATAAAGCCTTGTATATAGCAAAAGAATGCGGAAGAAACAGGGTAGAAACGACACACCCATAAATAAATTTCCATCTATATCAGAACTATATCAAACTTAATCTGACCAATATTCGCATGATTTTCACATGTCACTTGTTGAAATAATCATATACATAGAGAGGAGAAGTTATGAAAATGATGAAAAAAGTTTTATCTGGCGCTGCTATTGCAGGTTTATTCTTGTCAATGAATGCTTTTGCTGCTGACCATACTGTTACCGCACAAGGTCTGAAATATACGCCGCTCGTTGTTAAAGTGGCCCCTGGAGATAGTGTGAGCTGGACCAATATGAGCACACACAATGTAGAAATGATCGATAACTTGATTCCTGAAGGTACTGAAGCCTTTAAATCTGACATGAGTCAAGATGTCACACATACGTTTGATAAAGAAGGTATCTACATTTACAAATGCACTCCACATATCGGTGCAGGCATGGGCGGTGCGGTCATTGTTGGTAACCCAACCAACTTAGATGCGATTAAGGCTCAAGATGTTTCTGGTGGTATCGGACGAATTGTCAAAAAAGCCATTAAAGAAGCGGAATCAATGTAAATTCATTGAGCACCCACTGTAAAAAGCCGGTCATTACCGGCTTTTTTTATGGGTATAAGATGTGCATGAAAAAAGCGTGTCTTCTGAGGAATGAGTATGGATAAAGTGAATCAGATTTTTTCATCGTTACCAGAATGGTCAGTCGCTATTGTGGTTTTCATAAGTTTATTCATTCTCATGCTGATTATTAAAAAGTTCATTTTGCTTAGAGTTAGCAAAATCACTGCTAGAACAAGCTTTTTCTATGACAAGTTAGTGGTGAAAGTAATGAGCTTTCCTCTGACATTGTGCTTATTGGCATTAACGATAACACTGGCAGAGCACACGCTTCAGTATTTTGATATAGAAACAGAATTTAAATTTTTTCATGCTACTGCACAACTATTGATCGTCGCCGCACTGGTATTGTTCATAGATGGTTTTTTGACGGGTACGGTAGGTCATTATGCCGATAAGACGGCTACCTTAAAAAATAGTAGCTCTATTGTGCAAGGTATTACCCGTGCCATCATCCTTGGACTCGGCTTGTTGATTATCCTTGGCACGATGGGCATTGCCATCACGCCTATCATTGCTTCTTTAGGTATTACTTCACTGGCTGTTGCTTTAGCTTTACAGCCAACATTAACCAACTTCTTTTCAGGTGTTCAGCTTGTCATCGACAAACCAATACGTGTTGGTGACTTTATCGAGTTAGATTCGGGAGAGCAAGGCTTTGTCGAGAAGATTGGCTGGCGCACTACCTGGATCAGGATGTTACCCAATAACTTTATTATCATTCCAAATAGTGTTTTATCGCAGTCAAAAATCATTAACTACTATTACCCTGAAAAACAGCTTTCAGTACCAGTAGAAGTCGGTGTGCATTATGATTCTGATTTAGAGCATGTCGAAAGAGTCACGCTGGAAGTGGCTCGCAATATCCTAAAAACACATAAGTGGGGTGTGCCTGATTATCAGACATTTGTTATTTTTCACACTTTTGATAATTCGAGTATTAATTTCACGGTCATGTTAAGAGCGAAAGAATATTTCAATCGCTTCTTCATTAAATCTGAGTTTATCAAGGCTTTACATCAGCGTTTTAAGGAAGAAAATATTACGATTCCTTATCCTATCAGGGCAATCAATTACCAGCAGGAGAATCCTCAATCAACAGTGGATGATAAGTCTGTATAACGTTTTATTTATTATCGATTTATAAACCAGGGAAAACGATTTTGCTAACTGACTCACTTATCTTGGCAAGCAATTCAGCTTTTTTTTGTTTCGTCAGCGTGGATTCAGAATAATAAATCACCAGTAAATAAGGTTTACCTGTTTCTGGCCAGATAATCGCTACATCATTAAAGGCTCCGTTAGGACCAGAGCCCGTTTTATCACCTACTAGCCAGGTGGACGGGACGCCCGCACGTATTTTGTCATCACCTGTTTGATTGCCTATTAGCCATTGAATAAGCCGTTGTTTGGATACGTCGGATAAATGATCACCAAGCAACAGGGTGTTCAGCGTCGCCAACATCGCTGCAGGTGTTGTTGTATCTCTAAGGTCGCCTGCCAAGTTGCTGTTAAGAGCAGGTTCTATTCTGTCGAGTCTTGTGGTGTTATCGCCTATCGAACGCAAATAGTCGGTTAATGCCTCTGGGCCACCTATTGTTTTTAATAATAAATTGGCCGCAGTGTTGTCACTGAGTTGTAATGTCGCCTGGCTTAACGCTGCTACCGACATGACGCCTTCATCAAGATGTGTTTTGGTGACCGGGGCATAATCCAGTATGTCAGCACGATCGTAATGAATCGGACGAGACAGACTTTCTTGATGCTGATCAATTCGGTGTAAGACATTAGCAACCAGTAAAACTTTGAAGGTGCTACACAATGCAAAACGTTCATTAGCACGATAATGCAGTTGAAATTGGTGTTGTAGGTCATAAGCGGCAATGCCCAGTCTCCCGCCATATTCTTTTTCTAATTGGGCAAATGTTGTCTGCCAATTTATGCCTTCATTATCAGCAGAGCTGACACTATTTACCGTGAATAAAAGACTAAAAAAGGTGGCTAAGCTGAGTAAGAATTTCATTGTGATAGGCGGTTTCTGGTGAACAAGGGGGCATATATTAACCGATTTCAGAGAGGGATAGGGCTGACATAGGGAAACGATTGTATTGTGCTTTGGGTGTGTTAAGCACAGATGAAACCTAGATAACTGGTTAAGCGTCAACTATCAAGTGAGAAAACAGAGCAGTGTTGTAGGACCTTCAGACGTAAAATTAGATTTTAACCGCATTCATATGTTGGTTTATGTATTTATTAAACTCTTCCATCGGCATGGGGTTGCCAAATAAATAACCTTGATAATTCAGGCAACCATGTTTAGCTAGGAATGCTTCCTGAGCATCCGTTTCGACCCCCTCAGCGATGACAGTCATGCCCATGTGACTACTCATATTGATAACGGTGCGAATGATATGAGCATCATTGGCATTTTTTAGCATATGATCCACAAAACTTTTATCGATCTTTATTTCATCCAGTGGAAAACTTCGCAATATGGAGAGTGATGAATAGCCTGTCCCAAAGTCATCCAGAGATAAAGTGATGCCATGAGACCGTAATTTGTCTATTTTTATAGCAAGTTCATTAATGTTCTTTAGCATTAGGCTTTCAGTGATTTCCAGTCGCAAACGTGAGCCGGAGCACTGATGTGTTTCAATGCTGGATAAGACCGTATCAACAAAATTCTTTTGCATAAATTGGCGAGCGCTGATGTTGACCGATAAAACTAAATTAGCCGTAGCCGGGTCTTGTTGCCAGACAGCTAATTGTCTACAAGCATGTTGAAGTACTTCAGTGCCTATGCGGTTAATAATGTCTGAGTCTTCTGCAAGAGGAATGAATTCGGCCGGTGAAATCATGCCATGTTTAGGATGCTGCCAGCGTAGTAGAATTTCAGCACCAATAGGTTCATGCAGGTGGTTCACCTGGGTTGGAAATAGGGGAGAATGTCGCGATTGAATACGGCATCTCTTAGATCATTTTCCAGACTGGCTTTGAATTCAATACTGGGCTGAAGCGCTTCATCAAAAAATCGAAAACAACTACGACCATCTGACTTGGCCTGAAACATAGCGTTATCAGCACGTTTAAATACTTCATTAACGGATAAGGTTTCGCCCTGAAATGTGCAAATGCCTATGCTGCATGAGGTACGATATTGCACGTTACCAATATTATATATATCACTGATACCATTAATAATTTTGTTGGAAATAACTTCAGATATTTCTTTGCTTTTGTTAGCGGTGTTACCAATATTTTGGATCAAAATAACAAACTCATCTCCACCAAAACGGGCAATGGTGTCTTCATCCCTTAAAATGGTTTTCAGTCGAGTGGATACCGATTTGAGAAGCATGTCACCCACTGAGTGCCCATGAAGATCGTTAATGTTTTTGAAGTTATCTAAATCAATAAAAAACACGGCACAGTGAGATTGGTTGCGACTACTGGTGTGCATGGCCTGTGTGACGCGATCGGTCAGCAAACGTCGGTTGGGCAAATCTGTTAGCGTGTCATAGTAAGCCAGATATTGGATTTCATCCTGACTCTTTTTAAACTCGGTTTTATTTTGAACCAAGGTTGCCAAGCCAACGACATGGTTATGATTGTCACGCAAAGCGGTGTAAGTCCATTCGCAGAAAATAATGTCACCCTCCTTGGTCAAATTTTCATTTTGACAATGACTGGAGCTACCCTCAGTAATAAATTGCTTCATTTTTTGGATGACATGCTCCTGAATGTCGATTGGTAACAGGAAACGGGCATGTTGATGAATTGCTTCATCCTGCTGATAACCAAATATTTGCTCAGCTGCAGCATTCCATGACACAACCTGGAGGCTCAAATCCCATTCAATCACCCCCATCGGTGTGTGGTCTAAGTGAATACGTTGATGTTGTGATAACTTCTCAATTTCAGCTTGTTGTTTTATCGCTGCGTGATGTAGCAAGATATTTTCACGCAGTTTTTTACCTAAATTTGATGATGCAATAGAGATATAAACAATATATACGGCGAGTAAAACCGCCATGGCCAGTGATAATTCTATTTCATTGCTAAAAAAACCAGGTAATGACAGCAAATAGATACTGCCGGAAAATAGTTTGGAGGTGATGGCATCCACGGAATACACCACCATCGCACCACCTGTGACACCGACAATAACGAGTGTGATAAAGGCTTTATGAGCGACTTCGTTGGTTTCAGAAAGAAAGTAATAACCAGCCAGCCCCCAAACCATGCCACAAGCCAAAGTGGATAAGCGAAAGATATTGAGCCAAGTGTCAGGGTTTGAGTTATTCGTATTGTGTTGTTTGAAATAAATGGTGGAATATAAACGTAATCCATAAACTGCGCTAAAGATTAGACACCAAGAGGTTAAGATTGTCTTGTTGACCTGGTCATACTCAACATAAGCCAATGTTAAGGCAACGAGACTCGCCACAATAATCGATTTAAGATTGCTGCTATAGAGCATGTTGATGATGTCGACTTTCAAAGCCATTTTTTCATCATGCTCGCTAGGGAGTAATGAAGCTGTGTTCGTATCCAAGCGCAAAAATCCTCTCTTTACATGAACCATCTCGTGAGCATTTTTCACCTGTTTTCAATTGCCTAGTTGAAAACACGCAATGTTCAAATGGTTTTAGCACAGAAAAAAATTACTGTCTATTTTGTCGCAGATCGTCTACTTCTCTTCAGCATGGTCGAATTCCTCTTCACAGCATTGTTTGTTAACTCTTGTAACTAAGCCATAAATAAACTCAGACGTTTAGGCACGTGACGACGAGAGGCATAAATAATGGATAAAGGAATGACCGGGGCGGGATGTTGAGGCAGTATCTCGACTAATTCACCACTTGCAAGATAAGGCTGGGCAGTCAGGGCGGGTAATTGCGCGATACCCTGTCCGGATAAACAGGCGTATAAGTAGGCATCAGAATTATTGACTTGTAGCCTGCTTTTCATCTCGACTAGATGAAGTTGATGCTGATCAATATGTTCAAATATAGCAGCCTGAATTTGCAGGTTTTGTGCATAATCGATGAGGTAATGGCTTGCTAAATCATCTACTGCTTCGGGTTAATACACTGGCGCCAGGTGCAGTTGAAACTGATTTTGGCGGTGGTGCTGTTCGTGATAACACTGAGTTGAACCGCAGCATTGCTAATCAAACTGCATTAGGCAGAGTGGGATTACCCGATGATATTGCTAAGGCATTGGCCATGCTGGTGAGTGATGACAGTTCATGGGTTACGGGTCAACGAATCGAGGCGTCTGGCGGCATGTTTTTATAAAAAATTCAGTGTCCGCCGGTATTAGAAAATAAGTTAATGACAAGTACGCCTGAGATGATTAAGCCCATTCCGAGAAGGGCAGGTAAATCGAGTTTTTGCCCATATACTATCCATGAGATGATAGCGATGAGCACAATGCCCAAGCCTGCCCAGATAGCATAAGCAATACCGACAGGAATCACTCTTAACGACAATGTCAGAAAATAAAAAGCAGTCAGGTAACCCGTAACAACGATAAGTGTCGGAACAAGTCGCGTAAATTCGTGGCTGGCTTTCAGCGCTGAGGTCGCAATGACCTCAGCGATGATGGCAATGGCGAGATATATCCAGTGTGGCACTGACTTACCTTTTGAATGTAGTGATATAAAGCTGCTCGACTTTTTTCCTTGCCCAATCTGTTCGACGCAGAAATTTTAATGACGACTTAATAGAAGGGTCGTTTTTAAAACAGTTCAGGTTAATTCTCTGAGCGAAACCTTCCCAGCCATAATGATCGACCAGTTCAGTGACAATGGTTTCGAGGGTGATGCCATGCAGTGGGTTGTTAGGTTGCTGATTCATAAATAGGCTTTTTTCTAGATGTCATTTCAAGTATGAAGTCATGTTTACTTTAAAGCTTAATCATGACGGCTACTGTATGACTTAAGATTAACATTCAAACAATAAACGCGTTGTAATATCTTTTGCTGCCGGCATGATGAAACTAAGTCATTCATAACGCTGGGTTAGGCTAATGTTGTTTTTGCGTATGTGGCTGTGTTCATCTCCACCGTTTCTGCGGTGATAGTGATATCGAATAAAGGTAATGTTGTACAAAGCCGTTCAACGATTAAATTATTTAAACGTTTCTTTTGCTCCAGGGTGCGCCCTTGATGCAGTCTGACAGTCACGTGCAAAAAGTGTGTGTGATGATCGCCGAGCCTAAACGTTTGGTAAGCAATACTGCGTGTTTTGATATGCTCAGGTTTGAATAAAAGAGAATCTATCGCTGCTTGATGAACAGTATTCACTAATGTCTCAGCTGAAGTGAGCTCAGCCAGAGTCGTTGAATATTCGATAATACAATGTGGCACCGCAATTCTCCTGACTGTATCTGTAGAAACGATATGACACCACTAAAAGAAAAGGCCGCTTAAAGCGGCCTTAATAGCAATGACATCAGTTATTTGATAAATAACATCTCGCGATATTTAGGCAGTGGCCATAAGTCGTCAGCCACTTCACCTTCAAGCGTATCAACATGTAAACGCACTTTATCCATCAACTGACGGATATCATTTGCACAGAAGTTCATATGTGCTTCAATTGAATCAAAGTCATGCTTATTTAAAGCCGCTTCAAGTTCGCTGACCGTGGCCAACATAGCATTGGTTTCCTGAGCAATCAGACTCACCACGGAATTATTCATCTCTATTCCCATGTCTGCCATACTGGTATGGGTGACGGACAGTTCTGTCAGATACTGCGATGCGGATGGGTAAATCAACGTTTTTGCCATCTCAACTACGAGCTTGGCTTCCACTTCAATAGAAAGAATATATTGCTCGGCGTATACCTCAAAGCGGCTTTCCAGTTCGACAGGTGTGAATACACCAGTGCGAGAGAATAACTCACGGATAGCCTCATCACGAAGGTAAGGCAGAGCATCAGCAGAAGTCGGTAAGTTTTTCAGACCACGCACGTCTACCGCCGCTTTGTGCCATTCTTCAGAATAGCCATCGCCACCGAAAACAACATTACCGTGTTGTTCCATTAACTCTTTCAGAACGGCCAGTACTGCGGTGGTTTGATCTTTGCCGCTATCTAATTCAGCTTTTAATTTCTCAGCAATCCAGTCAAGCGAGCCAGCCAGCATTGTATTCATGGCCACTAAGGGGCCAGATACCGATTGGGATGAACCCACAGCACGGAACTCAAAGCGATTACCAGTGAAAGCAAAAGGGGATGTACGGTTACGATCACCTGGATCACGTTCAAATTTTAGAATTTGTGACAGGCCCAGATCCATCTCGCCACCTTTTTTCGAGGTCGCAATATCACCCGCTTTAATATCCTGGAATACTTTTTCTAACTGGTCACCAAGATAAACCGATAAAATCGCTGGAGGCGCTTCATTCGCACCCAAACGATGATCGTTTGAGGCAGAAGCAATCACTGCACGAAGCAAGGGGCCGTATTTGTGTACACCACGAATAACTGCGCCACAGAATAATAAGAAATTCAGATTATCATGCGGTGTTTTACCTGGATCTAATAAATTACCTTGTGTGGCATTGCTGACCGACCAGTTAACGTGTTTACCTGAGCCATTAACACCAGCAAAAGGTTTTTCATGTAGCAGACACATGAAGCCATGTTTTTTTGCTGTGGCTTTCATCAAGGTCATCATTAATTGTTGATGGTCTGCAGCAATATTGGCTGACTCAAAATAAGGGGCTATCTCAAATTGACCGGGAGCGACTTCGTTATGGTGGGTTTTAGCAGGAATACCTAAGCGGTATAACTGGTCTTCGAAGTCTTGCATAAAGACCTGGACACGTTCCGGGATAGCACCGAAGTAATGGTCATCAAACTGTTGGCCTTTAGCTGGTGCAGCGCCAAATAATGTTCGACCAGCTAAAAGCAGGTCAGGACGTGCTAGAGCAAAATTACTATCGACCAGGAAATATTCTTGCTCAGCGCCACAGCTTGAGTTAAGCGGCGCAATCTCGGTTTCACCCATTAAAGCCAGCACTTTTCTGGCCGCACGATCCATGGCTGAGATGGACCGTAGTAATGGGATTTTCTTATCAAGTGCTTCACCGGTCCATGACATGAAAACACTTGGGATCATCAACGTAGAGCCGTTTTCTGTGTGCATAATGAACGCAGGGCTGGTCGGATCCCAAGCTGTATAGCCACGAGCCGCATTGGTCATGCGTAAGCTACCGTTAGGGAAAGACGAACCATCAGGCTCACCCTTAATCAATAAGCTGCCAGAAAATTCTGTAATCGCATTGCCTTCAGCATTGGTCACAATAAAACCGTCGTGTTTTTCTGCGGTGATATTGGTCATCGGGTAGAAAATATGAGAGAAAAACTTCACGCCTTTAGACAAGGCCCAGTTTTTCATGGCTGCAGCCACCACATCGGCAACGGCTGGATCTAATGGCGCACCGGTTTGAACAGTCTGTTTAAAGGCTTTGAAGGCAGACTTATTTAATGCTTCCTCCATTTTTGCCAGATTGAAAACATCCGTCGCCCAGATTTTATCTATCGGTTCAGATTTGTGAACAGTTGTTTTTTGACGGTTTGTAATATTTGAAATCGCTTGCAGGCGAGATTCATTTCCACTCATTTTCTATCCCTTAATCGCTGATGATTAATTGTTAATGTGATAAACGCAGTCGCTTTTTGGCGCATCAACTTTATTGATTGCGCATGTAATAGTGCTGTCGTTAGCACGGTTGTATCCCGACGCGAGCATCCCACCGTCTTTGTTTATGTAACACTAAAATAGAAAATAACCATATCAACATATTGATTATCAATATAAAAATCATCAGTGATATGAACGGCACGACATTCAGCGGAAAGGTTTTCAAGCGTGGTCGATATGAGTCTTTATTGAACTATTTAATGTGTGACAGCTATCAATATAGAGCAAATAATTTCAGTTATGAAGACCTATTTTTGTCACATAAATCGTGTATGGCAGAAAGAGATGTTTTCATTTTTTTCAAACAAATGTTAAAGAAATACATGCTGTTGTCGATGCAAAACATAATGGACGCTAATGAGGCTTGGTAGGGAGTCATATATGAATATTGATTTGTCATCTGTTCGAAGCAATGGGACGACTAAACACGCTGCCTCATCAGACTCGTCTCTGGACGCGCGTATAGCGGCTTTAAAGAAAAAAATGGTGGACTTGTTTAATGAACTCAAAGCATTGTTGAAAAATCCTGGTGAAGATTCCGAAAAGCAAGCGGAAGCCATACAAAAACAAATTCAATTACTTCAGCTTCAAATTCAACAGCTGGAAGCCTTGAAAAAACAACAGGAAAAAGCAGCAGAAAAAGATCAAGCCATTGCTACGCCATCCAACACCACGGTCAATTCGTCAGAAGCTACATCGGACACCAAAGTTGGCACTACGATAGACAGTTATAGCTGATAAAACAGTAGTCGAGCCGCTAATAAGGTAAAGATAAGGGCGGTGAGTGACTGCAAGATGCGCTGAGCTCGACTGGAAACAATTAACCACCGCCCCATACTGGCTGCAGTCAATGCCATAACGCTGAATATCATCAATGCAGTCAGCATAAATATCAGTCCTAAATAGACAATTTGCCACGATACAGATACGTCTGATGTATCAATAAATTGTGGTAAAAATGCCAGAAAAAAAAGCGCTACTTTAGGATTGCTGACATTCATTAACAATCCGATTCTAAGCAAGCTGAGTGAAGTGTCTAATCTCTTTGTATCAGTTAAAGCTGTAATTACTGGTGTCCTCAATGCACACCATGCTAGATAGAGCAAATAGCCAGCCCCAATGATTTTTAACCATACAAATGTCATGGGGGAAGTGGTTAACCAGGTAGCCAGACCAAACACTACCGCCGCAATGTGAATAATCAAACCGCTGCATAAGCCCAGCGTGATGATGAGCCCAGTTCTGGCGCCGTATAATGCTGATTGTGAGATGACATAAAGATTATCCGGCCCAGGTGCAAGAGCCAGTACTATCGATGTCACTATAAACATCATCAAATTATCACTCATCAGCGTCATGATGACTTAGTACTGGAAGTCAGATTTAACCAGCTAAATGAGGATTTTAAAAATGTCACTGCTTGCTCCTCAATCACTTCACCATGGGCCATGACAATTTTTTCTGGCTGCCAGTCAATAATTTGCTGCAGATGCTGGCGGGCAATTAGCTTCTTAAACGTTAATCGCCAGTCAATCGGCATCTTGCCGTTAGGGGCTAAAACACCGGCGGTTTTAGCGAGCAAGCGCTTGAAAGGAGTGAAAGAGTGTGCCGGAAAGTTCTCAATTAAATCGGTCACAATGAGTGTTCTGCTGCTGTGATGAAAAAACACACACTCCTGCATCACCTTTGAGCCTGTAAATAAGAGCTGTGATATGTCATCACGCCATGGTGGAACCCAATCAGCAGTAAGTACACCATTGAAGTGAATATCCGGGCGTTTCTGGCAGACTTGTTCTGTGCCAAATACTAAGGCTGATGGATAATGCTGTTGCCAGTCTTTTAAAAATAAATGATGTAATTTATTGGGTGCAACCAAATAACGTACTTCACCCAGTGCATCTATTTGTTTAGCTAAATCAGACGTGAATTGAATAGGACTATGCAACCATAGCGAACCATCTGCTAAGCGAATGACGACCATTCGCGTGGTGTATGGGAGGGTATAAAAGCGGACGCTATCACCATCAATGTAGCTTATATTCTTCCCCAGGCTGTGCATAATTACTCCATGGTTCAAGATGAACGATATCTATGTCATCGCTGATTTCTTCTCAACGTGTTAAGTTCTGATGTGACAGAATATCGCTATTGCGAATCAATTATAGCTGAGGATAAAGCGACCAATGACACTGCGATCAATTTTACGCAAATGGACAGAACGTTATTTCTCTGATGAAGAAGCCGTTATTCTGCTCATTGTTTTAGTGCTGGGCTTTGCTGTGGTTATCTGGTTGGGCGGGATGTTGGCGCCATTTTTTACGGCGTTGGTGATTGCTTTCCTGTTACAGGGGGTCGTGAATATGCTGACCCACAGGCGTGTACCCAATATGGTGGCGGTAGCCATAGTCTTCCTCGGGTTTATCGGTTTGATGTTGGCTTTGGGTTTTTTATTAATGCCATTGTTGTGGAATCAGTTGGTTAACCTGGTGCAGGAAACGCCTAAAATGTTGTCCAATGGTGAGGACTGGCTTGTCAACCTTCACTATCATTATCCTAATTTAATCAAACCTGATGAAATTCAAAGCTGGATTTCCAGTACCGCAAAACAATTCACGGTTTATGGGCAAAGGGCGGTGTCTTTGTCTATTGCTTCGCTGGGTAATGTGATTGGTTTGATTATCTATCTGGTATTAGTGCCTATTCTGGTTTTCTTTATGCTGAAAGATCGGCAAAAACTGGTTGGATTTGTACTGTCATTCATGCCGGAAAAACGTGGGCTGATGAACCGCATCTGGAGTGAAATGGATGATCAAATTGCTAATTATGTGCGTGGCAAAGTGGTCGAGATTGCGATTGTTGGTACGGTGAGTTATGCGACATTCTCATTCTTTGGCTTGCAATACACCGCACTGTTGGCTGTCTTGGTGGGCTTCTCTGTGTTAATTCCATTTATTGGTGCTGCTGTCGCTACATTACCTGTTGCAGCGGTAGCGGGTTTTCAATTCGGGCTCACCGAACAGTTTGCTTACATATTGATTGCTTACGGTATTATTCAGGCGCTTGATGGCAATGTGTTAGTGCCGGTTTTATTTTCAGAAGCTGTCAATTTGCATCCTGTTTCTATCATTCTTGCCGTTTTGTTTTTTGGGGGAATATGGGGTGTGTGGGGTGTTTTCTTTGCCATTCCACTGGCAACATTATTAAAAGCCCTGATAACCGCCTGGCCAAGAAGCTTACATGACACACCAATACAGAAAAGCCCCTAACGCTTGTCAAACCGGGCTTGTTGATGGTGAAAAATTGTCAGTAATTGCAGCAAAAACATCAGCGTTGGCTACAAAAGGGCATTTGACTGAGATGGATTTATCTAAAGCGTAATCATCATATGCTTATCGTACAAACTTTCTTGACACAATGGGATAAAAGTCAGCGCAGTGAAGCTGATAAACGACAGCGTTTGCATCAGCCTGACAGAGCCTTGGTGTGTCTTGCTTCAGCAAATACACTAGCGGATGAACGCATTGTGCTGGATATGCATGGTGAGCCTGAGCAGCATAAGCGTATTCAGTTTCATTTAGACACTGAGGATTTTTATATTGACCGCTTTCATTTTTCTCTGACTGAGCGGACATTGGCATATAAAACAGCACAGTCTGCACCCAGGCTGATTTCAGCATTGGAAGAGGGATGGGTGCAGTGTCGATATAATTGGCGTCGTCGAGTAGAACAAAGTGGCTATATCTATTGGCTTTATGAGGATGTTACGCTAAATGCTTGTTTTGTAGATAACTTTAGAGAAGATGGGTTTATGAGACAAGCAGCTGATCACGTCTTCACTGACTTAACATTATCTGCAGAATGAATTGTAGCCTTTAAAAAAGTTGTATATCCGCTTGCCCCCACAACGTTGTCACTTGTTTTTCAAAACCTGTTTTATGGCTATTACTTAACATCAGTACCGTGCCCAGATCAGATGCTTCAGCGTGAAGATTCTCCATGGTTAATCGTCTATCGACCTCACGGGCGACAGCCTCTTCCGTGCTGATGATGGTGATATTCCGTCCGGCAACCTGTTGTATAACGGCTTTGAGATGAGTGAAATGCGTACAACCAAGGATGAGTGTATCGGCACCTTTATCCAGTAATGGCTGTATATAACGTTGAATGGTGTTGTATGTGTCCTGGTAACTTAACGCTAATGTTTCTACTAAAATCACCAGATCAGGGCAGGGTTGAATTTCAATCCGAGCACCCATTGCGACGCGCTTAGCTAAATCATGGAATGACTGACTGGTGAGTGTTTTTGCCGTGGCTAACACACCGATGACGCCCGTTTTTGTATTCATTGCAGCTGGGCGTAACCCTGGCTCCACGCCGATAAACGGCAATGAATAACGTTCCCGTAGTGTTTTAATACTGACCAGTGTCGCCGTATTACAAGCGACTACAATGGCCTTGACTTGCCGACTGAGTAACTCTTCGGTAATCGTGACGGAACGCTCGAGGATGTAGGCTTCGCTTTTTTCACCGTAGGGTGCATGCAGCGTATCAGCCAAATAGATGAGATGCTCGTTAGGCATGCGTTCTCTAATCTGTTTGGCAATAGGCAAGCCGCCGATACCAGAGTCAAATATACCAATCGGTCTTGCGTCAGCCATGATGAGTTCTGTTTATTATAGAGAATAAAAAATCGACGATTGTACTGGATCTATTCGTAAATGGTGTTAATGGTTAGCGTTGCAGAGCCACAAATTCACCCTGAAACAAACCCACACGGTCAGTCTCAAGTCTTAGTGTCGATACCACAGTAATTCGTGCTTTTCCCATTCGTGCAAAAGTACGTAAAAACTTTTCCCAGTTTTCAGTGAGGGGTATGTACGCAGTCGCAGTAAACTCGCCCGTTATTGGCTTTTCATATTCCATCGAGTTTCGTTGAATGACTACTGTGCAGTCCAGACCGGCGTTATGGAGTCGTGTATTTAATAGTGACCATGCAGATAAGATGGCTAATGTTGAGGCACTGCCACCGAATACGGTTTCATGGTAGTTAACATTGGGCGTCAGGGGGGCTTGGAGTGTGACATGGTCATCTGCCAAGGTTGTGACAGAAACCTGCATGGCTGCTGATAAAGGAATGTGTTGATACAGGTACTGCTGTAGTTGTTCAGGTGTCATCGTTTCACTGCTCGGATGGATTGTCAGAATAATAACGTCTTCTCACTAGTTGAAAAAGTCTTTACGCTATCCCTCATATTCAGCAGCCCGTTGAGAAGGTTCACATCACAATGAAAACATCTCTGCAAAGAACACGATGGTCAATTTCTGGCGTATTGTTGCTACTTGCGTTTTATACTGGCGTTGCTTTTGCAGACGACGTTCAGGATGGCATTGCGGCATATAAAAACAGAGATTTTCATACTGCTTATCAAGCATGGCATAAAGCGGCAGAGCAGAATATCGCTGAGGCGCAATGGATGTTAGGCATTATGTTATTAAACGGTCAGGGAGTGAAACAAGACAATGCCGCTGCCTATTCCTGGTTAACCTTAGCCAGTGAAAAGAAACATAAACAAGCCTCCATTGATCGACTAGCAATACGAAACCGATTAACGGTTGAAGAGCTAGCCAAAGCAGATATGTTGACGGCGGCATTCAGAGACAAACAAACCTCAAAAACAGTCATAAAACAGCAAAAAGAACAAGCCTTTCAATGGTTTGAAAAAGCCGCCAGAAAAGGCGATGCTCATGCGCAATACCAACTGGGTGAAATGCTACTCAGTGGCGATGGTGTCAGGCAGGATAACGTTGCTGCCTATTCCTGGTTCAGTCTGGCCAGTCAACAAAATCATCCTCAGGCTATTGTGAAACAGGCACAACTGAAAGATGAGTTAAGTGCTAGCCAGATCGAAAAAGCCAATGCTTTGATGTTAACTAACCGTGACAATCATTCGATTAACGATGCGCCACCGGGATTACCTGAAATCACAGAAAAATCTGACATTAAGGTCGTTCAGCCAACGGCAGAAGTAATGGCACGATCTACTGTTCAAACAGCGCCTGACAAATTAACGACGCTCACAACCGAAAAGCCCGAAAAGACTCATAAAGTTAAAGCCGAACAAAAGGTGTCTGATGACAAACCGCAAGCAGTGACTGTTTATCGTGTGCAGGTAGGGGCATTTAAGTCTAGAGAACAGGTTAATATCGCCTTGGCCCAACTAACAAACAAAGCTGCTTTGAGAGGGCAAACATACCAAACCACCATTACCGAACCCGTTGAAGATACTGTTAAGCCAGATTTTTATCGTCTACAACTGGGTAATTTTGCAGCTAAGCCTGAGGCAAAAAAACTATGCCAGTTTCTTAAGCAGAACAAGCAGCCTTGTTTTGTTGTTTCCAGTCAGTCAGATAAATAAAGATGATTTATTTAACTTTGCCAGATTTTATAGTGGATTAATTTTTTGATTTCTTGGTAGAGAGGAGACATAAAATACTCAGGACCATCAATAAAATTGCCATCAACAATCAAGCCTGTTCTTTCTAGTCGATGCAGCAAAGCCGCTGTATAAACAGCAGAAATATTATAGCGTTGGCATATACGTTTTTTTGCTTTTTGATTACGCTCAAGAACAATGGTTGATTCTTCTTGAGCTTCTTCGATGCTTAGCTCTTCACTTAGAATGAATAGGATTTCTATTTCGCGAATAGATAAGTCAGAAATGATAGTAAGAGTCTCTTCATACAACGTGGGTGTATTTCGAATTACTTGAGTTTCGATGCCATTAATAAACAAGTTCTCTAAAATAGCTACCTTTTCTTTTGAAATAGCTTTATCAATAGCATCAATGGTTTTAATGAAACAAGCAATAAAATCGTCTGATTGGAGTTCATGATCAGTTAAATTTATTTCACCTGTCTCTAATCGTTTAATTAATTTATCAAACTTATTGTTTCTATAAGTTTTTATTACTTTGTCTAGAGCCGTTCTAAGTGCTACTTTTCCGATGCCTGTACTCAATGAATCCATTTTTCATGCCTTTGTTGTGTATGGCTTATTAGCTTACTTATTCTTGAAACAACCTTTTCAGAAGAACATACAACGCGCCCGTGCCGCCATCGTCGACAGTCGCACTACAGAACGCAAGCACAATCTCGCTTTGGCGTAGCCAATGGTTCAGTTTGCTTTTTAAGACGGGTTTATTATCACGCGAACCCCAACCTTTTCCGTGGATGATGCGTACACAGCGGATTTGTTGTTGCTGACAAAACTCCAGAAACTCGGATAGTGATGGTTCCGCTTTCGCAATGGTCATACCGTGTAAGTCTAATTCGGCTTCAATGTGGACTTTGCCATTACGTAACTTGCCGAACAGTTTGTGCTGAATTCCTGGACCACGGTATTCAAGATATTCTTCATTACCAACCGTCTCTGGAGAAAACATATCTGAGAAGGTTTCTCCCTGATATTCATCATCCATGATTTTTTGGCGAATGGCTTTAGCAGCCGGTTTCGGTTTGTTATGAATCAGACGGTTTTGGCGTATACGGGTGGCATCGCGCATTTCCTCTCGGAATAATGCAAATTCATCTTCTTCAGAGTCGTCTTTTTTATTGGCCATGAACCTGATGCTGCCTGCGTGTTTGGAGAAAAAATAGTAGACCATTGTGCCAGATGAGGCTTGTGTAAAAAATCCTTTTTGATTTACCATGCGAAGCACTTGTCGGGGTGCCCGACCGGAATAATCCGGAAAGGCTGAGATGAAACCCGTTGAACCTGAAGAGGCTAGAACCTCCGTAGGAAACAAGCAGGACACCTGTTTTGCACTCGAGATCCATTTTCGATTGGTGTCTGTTTTCTTGTTCGCTTTCGCGCAACGATCTCATCTTCCCCGTCGTGGTTTTCATTTAGGGGAAGAGACGTGTCTACACAATCCAATAAAGTTATTAACATTAAAGACCGTAGCGGCATTACGACTGAGCCTTTAGCGGGGAGTGAGAAGTTTTACATCAAAGGTAGTCGTGACGACTTGCTCGTGCCATTTCGTCAGATTCATTTGACTGATACACCAAATGCCAATCCTGAATTGGCGGCTATTCCCAACGAGCCTGTTGTCGTATATGACACATCAGGTTTATACACCGATCCCAAAGCAAGCATTGATATTGAAAAAGGATTGCCACTCATTCGCCAAACGTGGATTGATGAGCGTGATGATACTGAACAATTAGCCGAGTTCAGTTCAGCCTACACACGTGAGCAAGATGCTCAGGACTTTGATATTCCATTATTCGATCACCGTCGCTTACCACGCAAAGCGAAAGCCGGTAAAAACGTCAGTCAAATGCACTACGCACGCCAAGGTATTATCACACCAGAAATGGAATACATTGCCATTCGTGAGAGTATGGGCCGTGAAGCGTTAGCCCAGCGTGGTGAGTTACCTGAGAATATGGAACACTACATTACGGCAGAGTTTGTGCGTAAAGAAGTGGCAGAAGGTCGCGCCATTATCCCAGCCAATATTAATCATCCGGAAACCGAACCGATGATCATCGGCCGTAACTTCCTGGTAAAAATAAATGCCAATATTGGTAACTCAGCGACTACCTCCTCAATTGAGGAAGAAGTCGAAAAAATGGTATGGAGCACCCGCTGGGGTGGTGACACCATTATGGATTTATCGACAGGTAAACATATCCATCAAACCCGTGAGTGGATCATTCGTAACTCACCTGTGCCAGTAGGAACTGTGCCAATTTACCAAGCACTGGAAAAGGTTAATGGTGTGGCTGAAGATCTGACTTGGGAAGTGTTCAGAGATACTTTGATTGAACAAGCTGAGCAGGGCGTCGATTATTTCACGATTCATGCGGGTGTGCGTTTGGCACATATCCCACTGACCGTGAATCGCACAACCGGCATCGTTTCACGCGGTGGTTCGATTATGGCAGCATGGTGTCTGGCGCATCATGAGGAGAGCTTCCTCTACACGCATTTCGAAGATATCTGCGAAATCATGAAAGCCTATGACGTGTCATTTTCATTAGGGGATGGTTTACGTCCTGGTTCTCAAGCTGATGCGAATGATGAAGCCCAGCTGGCGGAATTAAAAACCTTAGGTGAATTAACCACAATTGCCTGGAAACATGATGTGCAAGTCATGATCGAAGGTCCAGGCCATGTACCTATGCATAAGATCAAAGAAAATATGGATCTGCAATTGGAGTGGTGTCATGAAGCACCGTTCTACACCTTGGGTCCATTGGTGACCGATATCGCACCAGGTTATGACCATATTACTTCTGGTATCGGCGCAGCGATGATTGGCTGGTTTGGCACGGCGATGTTGTGTTATGTCACGCCAAAAGAGCATCTCGGTCTGCCAAATAAAGATGACGTCAAAACCGGCATCATTACCTACAAAATTGCAGCCCATGCAGCGGATTTAGGTAAAGGTCACCCGGGTGCACAAATCCGTGATGACGCGATATCAAAAGCCCGTTTTGAATTCCGTTGGGAAGATCAATTTAATCTTGGTTTGGACCCGGATACAGCACGTGAATATCACGATGAGACTTTGCCACAACCTAAAGCAAAAGTGGCTCACTTTTGTTCAATGTGTGGTCCGAAGTTTTGTTCAATGAAAATTTCACATGATGTGAAAGCGGCCTTTGCTGAGAAATCTCAGGAATTCAAGGAAGGCGGCAGCAAAATTTATCGCCAGGTTTGATGAGCCATTATCTCATCATCGGTAGTGGCCTGATCGGACGCCTGACAGCTTGGCGTCTGATTCGGGCAGGCTATCAAGTGACATTGTTATCGAAAGACGACAAAACCGGTAGCGATAGTGCTGGTTTTGTCGCCGCTTCGATGGTTGCACCATTAACTGAAGCGGTGACAGCTGAACCCTTAGTGAAAACGATTGGTATGCGTTCTTATCAGCTATGGCCTAAATGGCTCAGCGAGTTAGAAGCCCCGGTGTTTTATCAGAATGAAGGCACTTTAGTCGTAGCACATCAGGGTGATAAAGCCGAAATGGAACGGTTTGATAGACGGGCCAAACATGTGCTGGCAGACAGTGATTATGTTCAGCTGGATAAAGCGGCACTGAGTTTACGCGAGCCAGAATTAGCTGAACGCTTCGATCAAGCCATGTGGTTTGAAAAAGAATCATGCATTGATAATCGCCAGCTTTATCAGCAATTGACTTCGTTCCTTGAGTTGCATGCTAATTGGGTGATAACAGATGAGATCGGTGAGTTGAATTCGACCGAGATCGAAAAGCTCACACAACGTTATCTGCAGTGTTCAGCAGAAAGCTTTGATGTGGTGTTGGACTGTCGCGGCAATGGCGGTAAAGCAAATTTAGCCGAATTACGTAGTGTGCGAGGCGAAGTGATTCGTGTATCAGCGCCTGAAGTGAACTTCAAACACGCGATACGATTGATGCATCCACGTTATCCGTTTTACTTGGCGCCACGTCCAAATAACGAGTATGTACTGGGTGCCACTGTGATAGAAAGTGATGATCGCTCTCAGCTAACCGTCAGAAGTGGTTTGGAGTTAATGTCGGCCTTGTACAGCTTGCATAAAGGCTTTGCTGAAGCACGCATTCTGGAAATGGCTGCACATTGTCGACCTGGCCTTCCCGATAATCTTCCCACGATAAGACGAACCGACTGGGGTTACGTTATCAATGGTTTTTATCGACATGGCTATTTGTTTGCGCCGGCCGTTATTGATGATTTATGTCATTTGTTAGCAGGGCAGAGTGGGCAAATACAATTTGGAGCGTTGTATGACATCTAATGTAATCGTACAGATTCAATTCAATGGTGAGTTACTGGATATTGATGCAGAACACACCGTGGCACAGTTTGTTGAAGGTCAACAAGTGCAGGGCCGTTTTGTGATTGTTATTAATGATGAACTGCTACCTAAATCTCGTTGGCAGGATGTAGTGATTCATGATGGAGATCGTATTGATATTGTGTCTCCAATAAGTGGAGGTTGAGATGAAAGCATCTGATTGGCAAGTCTATGGACAAACACTCAGTAGCCGATTATTTATTGGCACGGCGTTATATCCCTCACCTAAGGTGATGATCGATGCCATTAAAGCATCTCAGGCGGAAGTCATTACAGTGTCATTACGACGACAAACCTCTGCTGATAAACAAAGTGGGGATCAGTTCTGGCAAATGATTGAGCAGCTCAACTGCCATCTTTTGCCTAATACAGCTGGTTGTTATAGCGTCAAAGAAGCGGTTAATACGGCACATATGGCCAGAGAGTTATTTGATACCGACTGGGTTAAGCTTGAAGTGTTGGGCGATAGCTATAATTTGCAACCGGATCCATTTGCTTTGGTTGAAGCCACTAAAATATTAATCGAAGATGGATTTAAGGTGTTTCCATACTGCACAGATGATCTGGTGTTATGTCAGAAACTGGCAGAGTTGGGGTGTGAAGTATTAATGCCTTGGGGAGCACCCATTGGTACCGGTCAGGGATTACTCAATCCTTATGCCTTAAAGACATTACGTGAACGTTTGCCAGAAATGACTTTATTAGTTGATGCGGGCATTGGTAAACCTTCTGACGCGGTTCAAGCTCTGGAGCTAGGCTACGATGGCATTCTGTTAAATACAGCGATTGCAGAAGCGCTTGAGCCAGAGACAATGGCTCATGCCTTTGCTGATGCCATCAATGCCGGTCGTTTGGCTTATGAAGCCGGTGTTATGCCTAAACGCGACAATGCCAAACCTAGCACACCCACCTTAGATCAGCCCATTTGGCAACAACATGCCTAAGTATCGGCCGGCAAATAAGGTGATGCCAGCAATACAGCGTGCTTATTTCAAAGCGCGCTCTAAAGAATTATTGACATGAGGTAATACGTGGACGCCACACAGAATCAAAAACCGGCTGTTTTACTGATTGGAGGATTGGATCCCCAAGGTTGTGCTGGCATGTCGGCAGATATCATGACGGTTCAGAATCATGGTTGTCATCCACTCTCTTTAATTACTGGCTTAACAGAGCAAAGTGCAGAAGGATTAACAGAGTTTGGCCTAGTCAGTCCTGCTAAAGTGAAGGCACAGTTTGAAAATTGTCAGGCAGACTTTGATATTAAAGCGATAAAGATAGGTCTGATTCCACATATTGCGATGGCAGAATGTGTCAAAGATATTCTGAATAAATTTAACGGTCCGGTTATTTTTGATCCCGTACTTGGGAGTACCAGTGGTGGCATGACTGTACCGGAGGATGTCAAAAATTACATCTATAAAGAGATTTTGCCTCTGGTGACGGTGGTGACCCCCAACTTACCTGAGCTCTATGCGCTCACAAAGCCTGATATCACTGTGGAGACGGGGGCACAACTACTGCGTCAACAAGGTGTTGGTGTCTGTTTAGTTAAAGGTGGGCATAGCGACAATGCTTTGGCCATAGATTTCGTTTCTTCTACATTAGCTGATTTTTATCTCTATAACGAAAAAACAACTGTTCAGGTAAGAGGAACAGGATGCGTTTTAGCATCATCACTGGCTTCACATTTGGCATCAGGACAAGATATACGAGATGCTATGGTATTAGCTAAAGCCTATGTCACACGTGGCATAAGGCTTTCACACAAGGCGGGGCCATATCAGCTTATTCATCATAGCCAGCAAGATATCGCGTTAGTTGATTTTCCCAAATTGTGTTATCAGCCTGAGTTGATTGGTCAAACATTGGAATTTCCAACTTGTCCTGAACTTGGTATTTATCCGGTCGTGGAGAGTGCTGATTGGGTTAAAAAGCTGGTTGATGAAGGTATCAAAACGATACAGTTAAGAGTGAAAGAGGCTGATCAAGACTTAATACAGCAGCATCTGCACTCAGCCATGAGTACGGTAGCAAACAAACCTGTACATTTTTTCGTCAACGATCATTGGGAAATGGCGATTGAAGCTGGCGCTTATGGTGTTCACCTTGGTCAGGAAGACCTGCATGATGCGAATATAAAGCAGATATCAGAGGCTGGTTTGAGATTAGGTGTCTCTACCCATTCATATTGGGAGCTTGCCAGAGCGCTGGCGGTGAATCCAAGTTATATTGCTTTAGGTCCCATCTATGAAACGACCAGCAAACAAATGCCATTCTCGCCACAGGGTATTGAGCGTCTGCAGCAGTGGGTAGATTTATTGAAAGGGCAATATCCCGTCGTGGCGATAGGTGGTATTAATGTTGAAAGAGCTGAGCAGCTCAGAAAAACTGGGGTAGACTCAGTGGCCATGATTACAGCCATCACAAAAGCAAATGACTATCAACACGTGACCCAGCAATTGTTAGCAATGTGGCAATAATCATCACTTGTCTAGATTGGGGTTAACCTCACCCCATTGTGGCCCTATATTGAGTTTGTGTTGCTGGCTATAACGATAGTCCTGGTACTGAATAGGTTTATCGTTATCTGACTGAGCTTCATTATTATCTGTGAATGAAGGTGCCGCCGGTGCCACATAATTGCTTGCTGTTAGATCTTCATTTTTCAGCGATTTATTTTCATTTGATAACTCTTGTATCTGCCTGATCAGTTCTTGATTAGTCGACTGCTGCTTATTGAGCTGTTGTTGTAATGCCATCACTTCTTTCAGCAATTTGTCTGGTGAACTACCGTCAATATTGGGGTCTGTGGAATCCGTTGTGATGGATGGTAATGTGTCCGCTTCATTATTTTGCTGGTTGGCCATTTCGCTTGAAGCAGTATTCTCGTTCAAAGCGGTCTCATTACCAGGCATGGGATCAATAAGGTTTTCTGTTGGGATGACGTTGCCATTTTCATCCGTTTGTTTTTTTACTACTGTCGGTAAGACCACGCCTTCTTCTTCGTCATCTTCTAGACTGGTATCCACTTCAGGTAAGACAGCGCTTTGTTCATCTGCTGATGAGAGGTTATCCGTATCTTCATTGTCTGAATCCGTGGGAGCATCCAGCAAAATAGGTTCTGCTTCTTCCTCTGTATCTGAAGAATCCATCAGAAAAAATAGGGCTAAGCCTGTGATAAGCAAGAGGGCAGCTACACCGATCCCTATTTTTATTAACAGTGATTTTGATAAGCCAAATAACAATGGCTTATCTTTGCTGTTGGCTTTGGCTGTATCGTTATCTTCAGGATCCACCTCTCGCTCAGGTGTGTCGTCTGATGCGGGAGGTGTCTCTGTTTCTTCTTCAAGAATGTCGTTATTGTCTTCAGCCATGGTATAACTTTACCCTTACTTCAACTCAGTGTTCCTAGTTGATATATCGGCCTGAAAGCTGAATTCTTTTGTTATGTTGGTAAACGATTTTCATCAAGACTTCCATCCACTTCTGGTGCACTCATTTCTGCTGGCGTCAGATCAGTTTCATCTTGCACTAAGGCCACAATAGTCCAACCCATTTCAGGCTGTAATGATTCTGCTGCGGTGAAAAAGCGCAGACGTTTCCGAGGATTGAAGGCAAATAACGGTGTCACACGACGACCATGCTCACGCAAGTAATCAGCGAAACTGAAGTTTTCAGTTAATTTAGTTTGTTTGATTTTGGCACCTTGGGAAATCAGGCTGGCCATTTTGGCATAGGTGATTTCACTGCCAAACAAGACATGAGAGTCATGACTTATTGCTTTTCGTGATTTAACAACACTGCGTTCCTTATCTTTTTCTTTATCTGTTGATAGAAAGTAAACGCGGTTGCTGCCGAATTCTGACTTATAACGCATACAGGCTAAAGCGTTGAGTTCACTTTGTGGTGTCAGTGCGAGTATCTGGCCAAGACCTATCAGATCCAAGTGACGATCGGCATGCTCAGAAACGGCATTACCGTAGTAAGTATCCATGCCTTTCATTCGAGCCTCTTTGACATTACTCCAGCTACCATCAGTAAGACGAGTTCTGAAGCCGTTATCATTGAGTGCCTGTGCCACCACACGCGCGACAGAGTTGGCACCCACAATCAGGAAACCACTATCTTCTGGCTCTGCCACACCGAGACGTTTTGCAATAAATTTAGCTGTGGCACCTTGCACCAGAACTGTACCGATAATGATGGCAAACGATAAGGGTACTAACAGGTCGGCTTTTTCGTAACCGATATCTTGTAAACGCAGAGCAAATAATGCCGTAACGGCTGCAGCTACAATACCACGAGGTCCAATCCAGCTAATCATCGCTTTCTCTTGCCAAGTTAAGTCTGAGCCGATGGAACAGACAAACACTTTGACGGGACGCACAACAAACTGAATAAATAAAAATAAAATAACCGCGCCCAGACCCAATTGAGTGAATGAGTCCAGATTAAGGCGTGCAGCCAGCAGAATAAATAAGCCAGAAATCAGGAAAATACTCAGATCTTCTTTGAAGTCTAAGATATTTTCTACCTGAACATTTTTCATATTGGCTAACCAGATACCCAGCACGGTAACCGTCAGCAAGCCTGATTCTTCAGAGATTTCGTTGGACACAGCAAAGGTACCAAATACCAGTGCCAGTGCTGCCACATTATGCAGATACTCAGGTAATAGATGACGGCGTAATAACAAGCCAAAACTGTAACCAGCGATAGCACCAATGCTGAGTCCGACTACAATCGTTTTGGCAAACATATAGAGAGTATGTCCGACTTCGGCATGCCCCTGAAGCTGGATAGATAAGAGTACTTCAAATACTAAAACGGCCAGAATTGCACCTAATGGATCGATAACAATACCTTCCCAACGTAAAATATTAGAGATTTTGGCATTGGGACGCACAGTCCTGAGCATAGGGACGATAACAGTGGGACCTGTTACGACCATAATGGCACCGAATAAAATAGCCAGAGCCCAGGGGAAATCTAATAAAAGATGGGTCGCGATGGCGATGGCAGACCAGGTGATCATCACACCCAGCGTCAAAATATTGCGGACGACTTTTTGAAGTCCTCGAATTTCTTCAAATTTGAGGGTCAGGCTTCCTTCGAACAGGATGACAGCAACAGCAAGTGAGACAGTAGGGAAGAGCAGGTCACCGAATAATGCCTCGGGATCCAACCAACCTGTCACAGGTCCCAGAACAATACCCGCGATCAGTAACAGGACGATGGCAGGCAGTTTTATCCACCAAGCTAGCCATTGACATACAATGGCGATAATTCCAATGACTGACAGTGCCATGACTGCTTCGTGATTCATTCTCTTCCTTTAGCTCACTGGAGCACGATTAAACGGAATGTAATGGTGACACTAATTGGCTTCGCCGAAAAGCCTTTCACCGGATTAATTCGATTTCAGCGCGACGATTGTAAGCACGCCCTTTAGCGGTTTTATTCGTAGCTGCGGGATCATGATCGACAAACGACCGCATGATAATTTTTTCTGCCGGTATCTCATATTGGCCGACAAAAAAGTCTCGTATGGTTTTTGCTCTTGCCTCTGAAAGTGGGACATTTAAACGTTTGCGACCAAAACTGTCAGTGTGACTGGTGATAGTGATTTGACTGACACTGTCATCCACTTTTACGTACTCTGCTACACGAGTGAGTGCTTGAAGAGAAGCTTTGTCTAAATTGGTCCTTTCCGACTCAAAATAAACAGTCAGTTTTCTGATGTCAGAAAAACTATCTGGGTAGAGGTTGTTTAAGCACTGCTGAAACGCTGGTAATGAGTCACTGAACTTAATAGTGGATAACTTTACAGTGATCTCATCAGCGTATGCTTGAGAACGGTAACGAATGATAGGAAATCGGCCATCCTGCATTTTTACCAGTGCTTGTTGTGCCAGGGGCCCTTCGATTTGGAATTGTCTTTGTCCTGAAGAGGTGGGTATACGCTTTAAAGTGTCAAACTCCTCAGTGTTCTGCCACGGCGCTGCAGACATTTCAAATGACACATGACTATTTTCAGCAGGTTGATTATCGGTATCAAACGTCAGTTGTAATGGTTGTCCATTTCGTCTATAAAAACCGGCTTTGCCAAAACTGGGAATGGTTTGCATTAATGAACACTCAAGCGGTGATTCAATGACTTGCCAATTTGTATCGGTAACGGGGGCCTGAAATTCTTCAGCAAATAAAGGTGACGAGACTAAGAGTGCGGCGATAAAGAGTTTCAACATAATCTTAATAGCTTATTAGAGTGTGGATAGGGTATGGGGCTAGGACATCACGACCATGCAAAAAACCAAGCTCCATGACAAAGGCACAGGCAACCACCTCGCCCCCTAAGTTTTGTATAAGTTCACAGCTGGCTCGTGCCGTACCCCCTGTGGCCAGGACATCATCTATGACTAGTATTTTATCGCCAGCTTTAATTGCGTCGATATGTGCTTCCAGAGCAGCTGAACCATATTCAAGATCATAGTCGATACGTTGAACATCGTAAGGTAATTTACCTGGCTTACGCAGTGGAATAAATCCAACACCCAATTCCCATGCTGCTAATGAACCAAAAATAAAGCCTCTTGCTTCCATTCCTGCGACAGCGGTTATCGCCTTTCCCTTGTATGGTTGAATTAATGCTGCTACACATTCTCTCAACAAGATGGGGTCCTGTACCAGAGGGGTGATGTCTTTGAACACGATGCCTGGTGAAGGAAAGTCATTAACATCTCTGATTTTAGCTTTTAGCTTTTCCATAATAATCTCATTGAGCGAAAAGGTGATTAGCGTCTATTATATCGGCAGTCATTGCCCGGTTTTTAATGACACAACAAATTAACCCAAAAGGAAGTATGTTGACTTTACACTCACGATTGATTTTTTCTTTTTTTATTATGTTGTCATCACTGTTTTTAAGCTCGTGCTTTAGCTGGGGTGGTGAAGAAAAAGATGTCGACATGACACCGCGATATTATGCACTGGACGTAGACCGCACAGATATAGCCTCTGACTTCCCAGCAGAGCGTGTATTACTGCTGAAGCCAGTCCGTGTTGTACCTCATTTCAGAAGTAAAACCTTAATCTTTCGAATCGGTGAAAATGAATATAAAGCTATTGAGCCTCATCAGTTTCTGGTTGACCCTGAGGTGATGTTCACCAATATCGTTAAACGCTGGTTACAAAAAAGTGGTCAATTCAGTCATGTGGTTACAGATGATTCTATACCCGCGGATTTTGTGATGGATGCCGCGGTCACGGCTTTTTACGGCGAAAAACGTCCTGCCTATTCTCCACAATCAGTCATTGAAATGCAGTTCTTTATGTCACCTGCCGACAACCCGGAAAAATTGTTATTTCAGACAGGGTTACGCGTGGATGTCGACATTGAACAAGCCACCCCGAGTCATGTTGTTACTGGCTGGAAACAAGGAACCGAAGAACTTCTAACGACTTTAGAGCAGGATTTAAGCGCATATTTTTCAAAAGTAGATGCTAGGTAGCATCTTGACTTTAGCGTGCAGGATATAGGCTTTAGTGGTAGGATAAGAGGTTTGGTGGTTTAGACACGTTTACCCGGATTCTGGCGTGAGTGTGTTTTCCAGAGCACGACGAAGAAGTTGGTGTTTTTCTCAACGTTGTGGCTGGAATTCTTTCGACTGGTTTCCTCTTCTGAAGCTGGTTGGTAAACCATACTATGTAGAACTGGCTACGCTACAAATGTGTTCAGAATAATCATACTGAGCAACAGCATTTGTAGCCTTATGCTTTATTTGGACGGTCAATAAATGAGTGAAATTGCCTTAGAACTGGATTCGATAGGTATCGAAACCGAGATGAAGCAGTCGTACCTTGACTACGCGATGAGCGTTATCGTGGGACGTGCGCTACCGGATGTTCGTGATGGATTAAAACCTGTTCATCGTCGTGTTCTCTACGCGATGAGAGAGCTAGGTAATAGCTGGAACAGCCCATATAAAAAGTCTGCCCGTATTGTCGGTGATGTTATCGGTAAATATCACCCTCATGGTGATACGGCTGTTTATGACACCATGGTACGTATGGCTCAGCCATTTTCCATGCGATACATGCTGGTCGATGGGCAAGGTAACTTTGGTTCAGTGGATGGTGACCCTCCGGCAGCGATGCGTTACACCGAAGTACGCATGGCAAAAATTGCTCATGAAATGCTGGCCGATCTTGAAAAAGAAACTGTTGACTTTGTTCCCAACTATGATGAGTCAGAGTCAGAGCCTGCGGTACTACCAACAAAAATTCCAGCACTTCTGGTCAACGGTTCTTCTGGTATTGCGGTGGGTATGGCAACCAATATTCCGCCTCACAACCTCACAGAAATTCTGAATGCCTGTATTGCTATTATCGACAATCCAGATGTCACAACACATGAGTTAATGGAATATGTACCGGGGCCTGATTTCCCGACTTCGGGCATCATTAATGGGGCTCGTGGTATTGCTGAAGCCTATCAAACTGGTCGTGGCCGAGTACACATTCGTGCGCGTGCTGACATTGAGACCAATGAGGCTTCAGGTCAACAAAGTATTGTTGTTAAAGAACTGCCTTACCAGGTCAACAAAGCCCGATTATTAGAAAAAATCGCCGAGCTTGTTAAAGATAAAAAAATTGAAGGGATCTCGGCATTGCGCGATGAGTCTGACAAAGACGGTATGCGCATGGTGATTGTCCTTAAGCGTGGTGAAGTCCCTGAGGTCATCCTTAACAATCTGTATCAGCAGACACAGATGCAAACTGTATTCGGCATCAACATGGTTGCGATTGTTGATGGACAGCCTCGTACGCTTAACCTGAAAGAAATTCTGGATGCCTTCATTCGCCACCGTCGTGAAGTCGTGACACGTCGCTCGATTTATGATCTCAGAAAAGCGCGTGAGCGTGCACACGTATTAGAAGGTCTGGCAACCGCATTAGCCAATATTGATGAAGTTATCGAGCTTATTAAAGCTTCTCCCAACCCTGCTGAAGCAAAAGAAGCTCTGTTAGCAAAAGGCTGGGCTTCAGGCATGATTCTGGAGATGTTAGGTGCTGCTGGCGCAGAAGCTTCTCGTCCAGAGGATCTGGCTGAACAATATGGCTTAGTGAACAATCTCTATCACCTATCGCCAGTCCAGGCACAAGCTATTTTGGATATGCGCTTACACCGCCTAACAGGTCTGGAACAAGATAAGATTCTGCAAGAGTACCGAGAAGTTCTGGAGGTCATTGCAGAGTTGTTAGCTATTTTGAGTGATCCGGATAATTTGATGGCGGTGATTCGTGAAGAGTTAGTTGCTATTAATGCCGAATACGGTGATGAGCGTCGTACAGAAATTCTGGCCAATCATCTTGATCTAACGCTTGAAGATTTAATTACCGAAGAAGAAATGGTAGTGACGCTATCACATGCTGGTTATGCCAAAACCCAGCAGCTTGATACGTATCAGGCACAAAAGCGTGGTGGTAAAGGTAAAGCGGCGACTGCCATGAAAGATGAAGATTTCATTGAGCATTTGTTTATTGCCAATACACATGACACGCTTTTATGTTTCTCCAGCGCCGGTAAAGTGTATTGGAAAAAAGTCTATGAACTGCCACAAGGAAGCCGCGCTTCACGGGGTAAACCCATCATTAACTTATTACCGTTAGAAGAAGGTGAGAAGATTAATGCTGTTCTACCTATTCGTGAGTTTGAAGCGGATAAATTTATTTTCATGGCGACAGCGTCAGGTACGGTTAAGAAAACACCTCTGGTAGATTATTCGCGCCCGCGTGCAAACGGCATTATCGCCGTAGATCTGAAAGAAGACGACCAGTTGATCGATGTGGCTGTCACTAATGGACATTCTGATGTGATGTTATTTAGTAATACCGGTAAGGTTATCCGGTTTGCTGAAACAGATGTCCGCTCAATGGGACGTGTTTCTCGTGGTGTACGTGGTATGCGTATCGGCGATGATGAGAAAATTATTTCTCTGATTATTGCTGAAGAAGATGGTGCCATTCTAACGGCGACCGAATTTGGTTACGGTAAACGCACTAATCTGGCTGAATATCGTGTACAAGGCCGTGGTGGACAAGGCATCATTTCAATTCAGACATCTGAACGAAATGGCTGTGTGGTCGGGGCTGTACAGGTCTGTGATGAACATCAAATCATGTTAATCACAAATGGTGGCACTTTGGTTAGAACACCGGTGAAAGATGTGTCTTTGGTCGGACGTAACACGCAAGGTGTTCGATTAATTAATCTCAGCAATGGTGAAAAACTCGTCGGTTTGGAACGCGTTATTGAAGATGAAGACCCAGATGTCGATTTAGCGATCGATGATGCGGATGATACTGACGAAACAACAGAAGAATAAATTTGAGAGCTTATAATTTTAGTGCTGGTCCTGCGATGTTGCCTGATGCCGTCATGGAACGGGCTCAGCAGGAAATGCTAGATTGGAATGGAACAGGTATGTCTGTGATGGAGATGAGCCATCGCGGACCTGAATACACTCGCATTGCTGAGCAAGCTGAAACTGATCTTCGTGAATTAATGGACATTTCTGATGACTACGCTGTGTTGTTTTTACAGGGCGGAGCATCGCTACAGTTCCCCATGATTCCAATGAACCTGTTGCGTGGAAAAAAAACAGCGGACTATTTCAATACTGGGGCGTGGTCTACCAAAGCCATCGCTGAAGCTAGACAGTTTTGTGATGTGAATATTGTTACAGATTCAACAGCTAACCATTTCACCACAATTGCCAACCCAAGCGAGTGGTCTCTGTCAGAACAGGCTGCGTATGTTCATTACACACCTAATGAAACCATACACGGACTTGAGTTTGCGGAGATTCCTGATGTTGGAGATGTGCCGTTAGTCGCCGACTTGTCATCGACCATTTTGTCGCGGCCGATTGATGTGTCGCAATTCGGTATGATCTACGCAGGTGCACAGAAAAACATTGGTCCTGCTGGTTTGTGCATTGTCATTATACGCAAGGATTTACTGGGTGATGTATTGCCTGGTACACCGACCATGCTCAACTACAAAACTCATGCTGATAACGGATCAATGTTTAACACACCAGCCACATATAGCTGGTATTTAGCTGGTTTAGTGTTTGACTGGTTGAAACAGCAGGGTGGATTAGAGGCAATGGCTGCACTAAACAAACGTAAAGCAGCTAAGCTATATGCCACTATTGATGGAAGTGACTTTTATAGTAATCCTGTCGATATCCGATATCGTTCGTGGATGAATGTCCCCTTTACATTGGCGGATGATAAGCTTGATAAACTGTTTTTGCAGCAAGCCGCAGAACACAAGTTACTGTCACTCAAAGGTCATCGAGACTTGGGTGGTATGCGTGCAAGCATATACAACGCTATGCCAGAGGCGGGTGTCGATGCACTGATCAGTTTCATGAATGAATTTGAGCGTAAGCACGGGTAATTATTGCCAATGAATGAAAAAGAAGCCTTAGCCAATATTCGTCAAGAAATTGATGATATCGATTTAAAAATCCAGCAATTGCTGAATGACCGAGCGGCGATGGCACAGGAAGTTGCCCGGATAAAAATGGATAGTGGTGAACAGGCCGACTTTTATCGTCCTGAACGCGAAGCGATGGTGCTAAGAACGGTGATGGAACGGAATGAGGGCCCATTAGCTTCTGCTGAGGTGGCCAGATTATTTCGTGAAATCATGTCTGCATGTCTGGCAGCTGAAAAACCTTTACAAGTGGCTTATCTTGGTCCTGAAGGCTCTTTTACTCAAGCGGCGGCTCAAAAACAGTTTGGTGGCAGCGTTGAGCTTCATCCGATGAGTACCATTGCCGATGTTTTTCATGCTGTTGAAACCTCGCATGCCTGTTACGGCGTAGTGCCAGTAGAAAATTCAACCGAAGGTATGGTCTCGCATACCTTAGACCGGTTTATTTCCTCACCGTTAAAAATTAATGGTGAAGTCACATTACGTATACACCATTATTTACTCAGTAAAGAGAAGCGGCTCGAAGATATAAACAAAGTTTATGCTCATCCTCAAGCCATCGCGCAGTGTCGCCAATGGCTGATGGAGCAACTACCTGAGGCTGAGTTGATACCGCTCAACAGTAATTCCGAAGCTGCCAAGCGTGTTGCAGCAGAACCTCAAAATACCGCCGCTATTGCTGCGAATCGTGCAGCAGATATTTATGGTTTATCCATTTTAGCCAGTAATATCGAAGATGAGGTCGATAACACGACACGCTTTTTGGTGATTGGATCACAGAATGTTGGACCTTCAGGTGTTGATAAAACAGCGCTTTTAGTCGCGACCAAGAATAAACCTGGCGCTTTGCAGACTCTGTTAAAACCATTAGCGGATTACAGCATCAGCATGACCCGTATCGAGTCGAGACCCTCGAGAAAAGGTATTTGGGAATATGTTTTTTTTATTGATATTGAAGGACATATTGACGAGCCAGCAGTAGCATCAGCGTTGACTCTATTAGAGAATGAGTCATCCATGTTTCGCATTTTAGGTTCTTATCCAAAGGCAGTGTTATGAGCAAAGAACTTATCCTCGCCAATCCACGTGGCTTTTGTGCCGGTGTCGATAGAGCAATAGATATCGTAGAGCGCGCACTGGAGTTGTTTGGTGCCCCCGTTTATGTGCGTCATGAAGTGGTTCATAATCGCTTTGTGGTCGATGGTCTTAGAGACAAAGGCGCTATTTTTGTCGAAGAAGTGGATGAGGTCCCCGACGGAAGTACCTTGATTTTTAGTGCTCACGGCGTATCGAAAAAGGTGCAGAGTGAGGGGAAAAAGCGTGATCTAAAAGTGTTTGATGCGACTTGTCCTTTAGTGACTAAAGTGCATATGGAAGTGTCACGTTATGAAAAACAGAATATGGAATGTATTCTGATTGGTCATGCAGGACACCCCGAAGTAGAAGGGACTATGGGCCAATACACATCAACAGAAGGCGGCATGTACTTAGTTGAGTCGCCTGAAGATGTCGCCAGACTAAAAGTCAAAAATCCACAGCAACTGGCCTTTGTTACCCAAACCACACTTTCTGTTGATGATACCTCGGTTGTGATTGATGCTCTGCGTCAACACTTTCCCGACATTATCGGCCCAAGCAAAGATGATATTTGCTATGCCACACAAAACAGACAAGATGCCGTGAAAAAACTCGCAAACGAGTGTGATCTTGTTTTAGTGGTAGGCTCGGTAAATAGCTCTAACTCGAATCGTTTACGTGAATTATCAGAGAAGTTAGGCACGCCTGCTTTTTTAATAGACAATGCCGATCAAATAGATCCACAATGGCTTGTAGATAAAAATCGAATTGGTTTGACGGCAGGTGCATCAGCACCAGAAATACTCGTCAACCAAGTTGTTGAAAAATTACGTGACTTAGGTGTTGATTCGTCATACGAAGATGACGGTTTAAAAGAGAACATTGAATTCTCATTACCACGAGAACTAAAGATTGATACATCAAGTCTGAAAAAATAAACAAGGCCGACCATGTCGTTTTTGCCCGTATTTCTTTGGACAGACATTCTCATCTTCCTGCTGGTAGCCGTTATCGCTGTAGCAGCCTTTTATATAAGAACACAGCCTCATTTAAGTACGCCCTGGAAATCAGTAATAAAGCGCAAGCGAGGCATGATTTCCGTTATGATCCTCGGTGTGTATATCATCGTTGGCCTGCTGGACTCTTTACATTATCGTCCGGCATTAGACGCAACAAAGAACGCAAAAGAAGTTTATTATTCATCAGAAGTATTCAGTGTATTTGATTGGCTTGTTTTACCACTGAAACAACAATTAGAAAAAACCTATTCAGCGCCTTTTGCTGATCGTTTGTTTGTTAAAGAAATACAGACGATGGATGATGGTTCCATTAACTATGATTATCCAAAATTGAAATATGGCGCTGCCCATTTAGCAAGTTCTGATCACAAAACGTCTGATATTTACCAAACAATTTTAAAAGCCAGTCTGTTAAGCCTGTTATTGCTGTTTCTGATTTATGTTTGTCATACTGCCATTGCCTCGCGTGCTCATGTAAGCCAGATCTTCCCGCAAACCAAACGCATCTTTCTCAATCACTCCGACTATCCACTTCATACTTTTTATTTCACCGCTTTTTGTCTTTTATTACTCATCTGTAACTTAGCTTTACTGAGTCAGAACTATCATGTGTTTGGTACGGATAAAGTGGGACAGGATGTTTTATACCAGTCCTTAAAGAGTATCCGTACAGGCTTAGTGATTGGGACGTTAACTACCTTGGTGATGTTGCCTATGGCCATTATGCTGGGCATTGCCGCAGGTTATTTCCGAGGCTGGATAGACGATCTTATTCAATATATTTACACCACTTTGAACTCCATCCCAGGTGTATTACTGATTGCTGCAGCCGTATTAATTCTTCAGGTTTATATGAATAATCATCCTGAGAACTTTAAAACCATTGCTGAGCGTGCAGATATTCGGCTGTTGTTTTTATGCATTATTTTGGGCATGACCAGTTGGACTGGTCTGTGTCGAATTCTACGAGCAGAAACACTTAAGTTACGTGAAGCAGAATACGTCATGGCATCTCGTGCTTTAGGGGCGGGGAGTTTTAGTATTCTACGTAAACATATTTTGCCGAACTTGATGCATTTAGTACTTATTGCCGTGGTCTTAGACTTTAGTGGCTTGGTTCTGGCGGAAGCCGTGCTTTCTTATGTTGGTGTTGGTGTCGACCCTTCCATGATTAGCTGGGGCAATATGATTAATAGTGCACGCCTTGAAATGGCAAGAGAACCTGTCGTCTGGTGGTCTCTAACTGCAGCATTTATTTCAATGTTTGTGTTGGTGCTTGCTGCGAACTTGTTTGCAGATGTTGTTCGCGATGCATTTGATCCTAGAATGCAAGGTACATTATGAGCGCATTACTAGAAGTCAAAGCATTAAAAACATGGTTTGGAAATGATAAGGCGCCATACCGAGCGGTTGATGGGGTGGATTTTTGTATTGAGAAAGGTCAAACCTATGCGCTAGTGGGAGAGTCTGGCTGTGGCAAATCCATGACAGCATTGTCTATTCTGAGGTTGAACCCTTATCCAGCCAGCCACATTGTGGCTGGCGAGGTCCGTTTGGGTGGACAAAATATTCTTTCTCTTTCTGAAGCAGAAATGGAAAAAATTCGTGGTCGTAGAATAGCCATGATTTTTCAAGAACCCCAAAGTTCACTAAATCCTGTTCTCACTGTAGGACAGCAGATTGCTGAAGTATTTAAATGGCACTTCAATCTTGATAAGGAAGCGATTCATCACAAAACGATAGACTTACTTGGATCGGTAGGTATTCCTGATCCTAATGAACGCATCAATGCTTACCCTCATCAGTTGTCTGGTGGCATGAAACAACGCGTGATGATTGCTATGGCGCTTGCCGGTGAACCTGAGTTATTGATTGCAGATGAACCAACAACCGCCTTAGATGTGACCATTCAGGCTCAAATACTTGATTTGCTGAAAGCTATTCAGCAGAAAACAGGTATGGCCATTCTGCTGATTACGCATGACTTAGGTGTTGTTGCTCAGATGGCCGATCATGTAGCCGTGATGTATGCCGGGCAAATTGTCGAATCAGCCAGCCGAACACAATTCTTTAATAATACTCAACATCCGTACACTCAAAAGCTTTTTCAGGCTATTCCCTCAAAGCAGAAGCGGGAAGAAAAACTCACGGTGATACAAGGAAGCGTGCCGCCATTAAATCGCCAGTTTCATGCTTGTCGTTTTGCTGAACGTTGTGAGCTAGCTTGGGATGACTGTCATGAAGTTGAACCACGTTGGATAAGTAATGAGGCACATGGTGTTCGCTGTCATTTATATGATAGTGATGTCCATGCTGAGCAAAAAGCCCATCAACAGTCTTTCCATAGCTCAAAGCTTTCACAGGTTGTGCCAGCAGATAATGCGATACTGCAAGTCAACGACTTAAAAGTTCACTTTCCTATCAAAAAAGGATTGTTCCAACGGACTATTGGTGCAGTGAAGGCGGTTGATGGCTTAAGCTTCGAGCTTCGTTCTGCTGAAACGTTGGCATTAGTTGGCGAGTCTGGCTGTGGCAAAACTACAGTTGGCAAAGGAATATTGCAACTCGTGCCTGTCACCTCTGGCAATGTTATTTTTCAGAAACAAACGCTTAATCGATTGTCATCTAAAGCCTTACGTTCAGCTCGCGCTTCTATGCAGATTATCTTTCAAGATCCTTTTGCGTCAATGAACCCGCGAATGACCATTAACAATGTCATCAAAGAGGGGATGCTGACATCTTCAATTAAAGATCCTGCGTTGCAGGAAGCAAAAGTGGATGAATTACTGCTTCGAGTGGGATTGAGGACAGATATCAAACATCGTTATCCACATGAGTTTTCAGGTGGTCAGCGCCAACGAATATGTATAGCAAGAGCATTAGCCGCTGAACCAGAATTAATTATCTGTGATGAACCCACGAGTGCACTGGATGTATCTGTTCAGGCACAGATATTAAATTTACTAAGAGATATTCAGCATGAGTTTGGATTATCATTTTTATTTATAACCCATAACATCAGTGTGGTAGATTATTTGGCTCATTGTGTGGCAGTAATGTATCTTGGCCGCATTGTTGAGCAGGGCACACGGGATGAAGTGTTAAATAATCCAAAGCACCCATACACTCAGGCATTACTTGCAGCGGTTCCCAGAATTCATGCAGATGAGAATGTGGTGGTCGCTCATCAACTTGATGGTGAACTGCCTTCGCCAGCGAATCCACCTAAAGGCTGTCACTTTCATCAGCGCTGTCCACATGCTATGCCTATATGTTTGGAGCTATATCCTGACTCAACGCCGCTCAGTCCAACACATCATGTGAAATGTTTTTTATTTGAGGAAAATTATGGATCAGCAAACACAAACTGAACTTGAAGCCGCCGCGTTCAGACGTTTACTTGAACATCTGCGTGAAAATACCGATGTACAAAACATTGATTTAATGAATCTGGCAGGATTTTGCCGGAATTGTTTATCAAAGTGGTATCTGGCTGCAGCAGAAGAAAAGCACATTGATATGGATTACGATCAAGCGCGTGAGCATATTTATGGCATGCCATATAGTGAATGGAAGGACAGATATCAGACAGGCCCAAAAAAATAATGGATGAAATGCGCGCTTATCTGGGCTTTGACTCAGATAATGTTCGCAGCTTTTCTGCCAGCGCTTTGGTATCTGTAGCATCTTCTTCTGTTGGTCGAAGTGTGGCAACAGTCGAAATGGTCTGACGAAGTTGTTGTAGATAATTTCGGCAGCAACTACAGACAAGCAGGTGTAAAAATAGACCGAGTCGCTTTCTAATAGGCAGATCACCTTCAAGATAATTACTGGCTTCTTCTGCCACATCTTTACATTGAAACATCTGTTATCTTCCTCGGTATTCTTCGATTTTGTGGTGTATGGTCGTGCGGGCCCGATGCAAGAGCACTCTAGCATTAGACGAACTGATATCTAGAATGTTACAGATCTCTGACATTGATAAGCCCTCCATATCATACATAGTTAACAAAGCACGCTGGTTTGCGGGTAATTGACGAAAGCTTGTTTCAATCAGTTCTTTTAGTTGTTCGTTTTCAAGAAGGGCATCAGGTGTCTCCTGTTCCCAGGGTAAAACATCATCTAAGCGATGGCCTCGTTGATCAAATTTATCTCGAGGGACTGATTCCCAGCCTTCATCCAGAGAAACTTGTCGTTGCTCTCGCTTGAACCGAGTCTTGGCAGCATTACTGGTGATTTGCAAAAGCCAGGTTTTTAAGCTGGAACGTGCCTCGAAGTTTGGTAATGCTTTGATGGCTGACAGCCAGGCATCTTGAACAATCTCATCAGCGAACGCTTCACCCACAATAGCTCTGGCAATCGTGAGCATTAAGCCATGGTATTCAGATACAACATAGTCAAACGCTTTAGCTTCACCCTCTATCAACTGCTGAATTAAGAGGCGCTCTTGTGTTGGACTATGCTTCACATTTTTTTTCATTATGTTTGTAACAATCCTTCGTGAGGCTCGTCTACTATGCAAGACGGACAACAATGCCCGTTTATTTTTTAATAACAATAGAAGGAAGTAATCATCATGGCAACCTTAAATAAATCATCAGTCGCTATAGCCACATTAGCAGCAGGTATGGCCTTGTCACCATCTTTAGCCAGTGCCGACAGCAACCCATTCTCTTCAACAGAACTTTCGAGTGGTTATATGCAACTTGCTGAACATCATGCAGACGAAGCGAAATGTGGTGAAGCAAAGTGTGGTGGTGATAAAAAAGCTGAAGAAGCCAAATGTGGCGCGGATAAAAAAGCAAAAGAAGCTAAATGCGGTGGCGATAAAAAAGCTGAAGAAGCCAAATGCGGTGCAGATAAAAAAGCACATGAAGCCAGCTGTGGTGGTAATCACTAAAAATACACTGGCAGTTTCTAAATAAGGGCTCTTTGAGCCCTTATTTATTAAGGAGAACAGGTATGTCTATCTGTCATATTTATCATGGTGTCTCAACCAGCTTAAATAAAACGCGTGCCGTCGATTTTATGGCACCACTATTATTACGTGTGTATCTCGCGCCTGTTTTTTGGGTGGCTGCCAACAACAAATGGAATCCGTTTGATGCTGATAGCTCTCTGAATAGCACAATCGCTTGGTTTGCGAATCCTGATTGGGGATTGGGGTTACCTTTTCCTGAATTGATGGCTTATCTGGCCTGGGGAGCGGAATACTTTGGTGCAATTTTTCTCATTCTGGGCTTGGGCATTCACTTAGTCACACTACCGTTAATGTTTACTATGATTGTCGCTGCTGTCACTGTCCATTGGCAAAACGGTTGGCAGGCAATACATGACACGATGAGTCCTTTTGCATCAAATGATGTCAATGAAGCTATAGAGCGTCTTCACAAGGCGAAAGAGATTTTGCAGGAATATGGGCATTACGACTGGTTAACACAACATGGTAATTTCGTTGTGCTTAATAATGGTATTGAATTTGCCGCCACCTATTTCCTGATGTTGCTAGTGTTGTTTTTTATCGGGGCTGGTAAGTACTTCAGTGTTGATTACTGGATAAGCCAATACTGTCAGCCGAGCGAGGAGGGTAAGTAAATGTTTTTTAGAAAACAAAAATCCTGGGAAATAGCTGAATCAGAAGTCACTGACTTTAATATTTATCAAAACCGTCGACAGTTTCTCAATACCAGCATATCGATTGGTCTAGCCAGTGCATTTCCATCAATGGTGTTAGCTGCGACCGAAGATAATCCGACTCAACTTTTCAAAGACTTGAGTAATAGTCCTTTTTCTACAGAAGAAGAAAAAACGGATTTTGAGTCAATTACGACATATAACAATTTCTATGAGTTTGGCACATCAAAAACGGATCCCGCACTGAATGCGACCGCTTTTCCAGATAAGTCTGAGTCATGGAAAGTCGTTATAGATGGTGAGTGTGAAAAACCTGGTACATACGATTACGATGAATTGATTAAACCCTTCTCTTTAGAAGAACGAATATATCGAATGCGCTGTGTGGAGGGGTGGTCTATGGTGATTCCATGGATTGGTTTTCCGCTGGCTGATTTGCTAAAAAAAGCGCAGCCAAATGCGAATGCAAAATTTGTTGAATTCACGACATTATATGACCCAGAACAAATGCCGGGGCAGCGACGCGCTGTGCTTGACTGGCCTTATGTAGAAGGCTTACGCATTGATGAAGCAATGAATCCTCTTACACTCTTGTCAGTGGGGCTCTATGGCAAAGAGTTATTAGGACAAAATGGGGCACCAATTCGATTAGTTGTGCCTTGGAAATACGGTTTTAAAAGCATTAAATCGATTGTGCGTATACGGTTTGTAGAAAAAATGCCTCAGACGGCATGGATGAAAGCTAATGCTAGAGAATATGGCTTTTATTCAAATGTGAATCCAAATGTTGACCACCCACGTTGGAGTCAGGCAAAAGAACGCCGTATCGGTGAATTCTTGAAGCGTAAAACGCTGATGTTTAATGGTTACGGCGAGCAAGTGGCAGATCTCTATGCTGGCATGGATCTTAAACGTTATTTCTGAAAACTAGATGTCAGCAAAAAACAAAGCAAGCATGGTCAAGGCAGGAGTGTTTTTTATCTGTCTTGTGCCACTCATTTATCTAATCTGGGGACTCTTTACTGAGAACCTTGGTGCTAATCCAGTTGAGACATTAACCAGAAACTCTGGCTTATGGGCATTACGTTTTTTATTAATCACTTTGCTGGTTTCACCTATCCGTTGGTATACAGGTCTGACGGCAGTCGTCAAATATCGACGCATGTTAGGTCTCTATGCCTTTTTCTATGCCTTTGTCCATATGCTGTTATATCTTGGTCTCGATCAACTTTTTAATATTCATGACATTTGGAAAGATATCATCAAACGTCCATTCATCACTGTGGGCTTCATCAGTTTTATTTTGCTGTTACCCTTGGTCGTAACCTCAACTAATAAAATGATAAAAAGGTTGGGTGGTAAACGCTGGAAAAGGTTACACCGTCTGACATATTTAGTTGCTTCTTTGTCGTGTCTTCATTTTCTTATGCTGGTAAAGGCCGATATTCGTGAACCAGTCATTTACATACTGTTGCTTTTAGCCTTGTTTTTTGTCAGGTTTTTACATTCATTTAATAAAAAAAAGCTGGTCACTCGCTGATTTTTTTCGCAAACTGATATACAACACCTCAACGTTGTGGTGTGAACTAACCATAAGTCAGTAAACAAGTTTCTGTTTAAATTGTGTGTCAAGTGGCATTGTATATAGTGGTTTGAGTCATGAATTCAAACAAAAACTGTTACAATGTTCCGCTGTTATTCATCGCGTTATGATTTGAGAAGGTATTTATGACTGATTTTGTCGATCACGATCCACAGGAAACTCAAGAATGGCTCGACGCCCTTGAGTCTGTAATTGAGGCCGGTGGTGAGGAAAAAGCGCACTTTATCATTGAGAAGCTCATTGATATGGCTCGTCGTACTGGGATTAACCTCCCGTATAGCGCTAACACTGCATACGTCAACACGATTCCTGTTGATCAGCAAGAACGCATCCCTGGTGACCAGGCGATGGAACACAAGCTGAGATCTTATATTCGCTGGAATGCTATGGCGATGGTAGTGAAAGCTAATATGAAACCCGGTTCTGTCGGTGGTCATATTGCGAGTTTTTCATCAGCAGCCACCCTTTACGATGTGGGCTTTAACCACTTCTTTAAAGGTGATGAATATGGCAATGGTGCTGATATGGTTTTTGTTCAAGGCCATTCATCTCCAGGTATTTATGCGCGTTCTTTCCTTGAAGGCAGACTGACTGAAGAACAATTAGAAAATTTCCGTTTTGAAGTAGACGGTAAAGGTCTGTCCTCTTATCCACATCCATGGCTAATGCCTGACTACTGGCAGTTCCCAACTGTATCAATGGGGCTTGGTCCTATTTTAGCCATCTATCAGGCTCGCTTCATGAAATACATGCAGCACCGTGATATTGTCAAAACAGAAGGCCGTCATGTCTGGGCTTATCTGGGCGATGGTGAGATGGATGAGCCAGAATCATTAGGTGCGATTACCTTGGCTGGTCGCGAGAAGCTGGATAATCTTATCTATGTCGTTAACTGTAACTTACAGCGCCTTGATGGCCCTGTACGTGGTAACGGCAAAATTGTTCAAGAATTAGAAGCTTTATTCCGTGGTGCGGGCTGGAATGTTATTAAAGTTTTATGGGGTAGTGGCTGGGATCAGTTACTGGCTCGTGATACAAAAGGCTTACTGCTTAAACGAATGGAAGAAGTCGTTGACGGCGAATACCAGAACTATAAAGCCAAAGATGGTGCTTATGTGCGTAAACACTTCTTTGGTAAATACCCTGAATTGTTAGAAATGGTTTCTGACATGACAGATGAAGATATCTGGCATTTAAGTCGTGGTGGTCACGATCCAAGAAAGATTTATGCTGCCTATAAACGTGCCGTCGATCATGTTGGACAACCTACCGTTATCTTAGCTAAAACCGTTAAAGGTTATGGCATGGGTGAAGCGGGTGAAGGTCAAAACACGACGCATCAGCAGAAGAAGCTGGAAATTGAACAAATGAAACGGTTCCGTGACCGTTTCAACATTCCTTTAACAGATGAAGAAGTAGACAACGTCCCATTCATCAAACTTAAGGATGACAGCCCAGAGAAAAAATATTTACTGGAACGCCGTAAAGAATTGGGCGGTTTCTTACCTAAACGTAACAACAGTGCACCTGCTCTGAAAATTCCTGAATTAAAACTGTTTGATGCTGTATTGAAATCAAGCGGAGATCGTGAACTTTCAACCACAATGGCGTTTGTTCGCGTCTTGACTGCACTGATTCGTGATAAACAAATCGGTAAAAATATCGTTCCAATCGTGCCGGACGAAGCCCGTACTTTTGGTATGGAAGGCTTGTTCCGTAGTGTGGGTATTTATTCTTCTTCTGGCCAGCGTTATGAGCCCGAAGATTCAGGAAAAGTCATGTGGTACCGTGAAGATACCAAAGGCCAGATTCTTGAAGAAGGGATTAACGAAGCCGGTTCAATGGCTGAGTGGGTATCAGCTGCAACGGCTTACAGTAACTACAACGTTAACATGGTGCCGTTCTATATCTATTACTCCATGTTTGGTTACCAGCGTGTTGGTGACTTATGGTGGTTAGCTGGTGATATTCAGGCCAAAGGTTTCCTCATCGGGGGGACTGCAGGTCGTACGACATTGAATGGTGAAGGTTTACAGCATCAAGATGGTCATAACCTATTGATGGCAAATGCTATTCCAAACTGCATCAGCTACGATCCGACTTACGCCTATGAAGTTGCGGTGATTGTTCATGATGGTATGAAACGTATGTATGAGAAGCAGGAAAATGTTTTCTACTACATCACGGCCATGAATGAAAATTACAAACACCCTGAAATGCCCGAAGGCGTTGAAGAAGGCATAATCAAAGGGTTGTATAAGCTCAAAACTGGCGGTAAACATAAGCTTAAAGCCCAGCTTATGGGTAGCGGTACTATTCTGCGTGAAGTGGAAGCAGCTGCAGAGCTGCTTGAAAAAGACTGGAAAGTCTCTGCTGATGTGTGGAGTGCGACTAGCATGAACGAGTTGGTTCGAGATGGACAGGAAGTTGAACGCCATAATCGCCTCAACCCAACCGCACCGAAAAAACGCAGCTATATTTCTGAATGCTTAGATGATGCGGCTGGTGTCGTGGTTGCTGCAACAGACTACATACGTTTATATGCAGAACAAATCCGTCCGTGGGTTAAAGCGAGCTATACCGTTTTAGGTACGGATGGTTTTGGCCGAAGCGATACTCGTGAAGCATTGAGAAGTTTCTTTGAAGTGGATCGTTATCATGTCGTTGTTGCAACACTACATGCATTAGCCGACGAAGGTCAGATCAAATATGACGTGGTTGCTGATGCAATCAAAAAGTATGAGATTAATGCAGAAGCAATCAACCCAGTTAAGGCATAAATAATGGCAGAATTAATTGAATTAAAAGTTCCTGATATTGGTGACTTTGAAGCAGTTGAAATCATTGAAGTGCTTGTTGCTGAAGGCGATAGCATTGATGAAAATCAAGAAGTCATTACTGTAGAGTCTGATAAAGCGATGATGGAAATTCCAGCATCGCAAGCAGGCACGATAAAAGAAATGAAAGTGGCGGTTGGTGATAAGGTCAGTGAAGGTACCGTTATTGCTATGCTTGAAGTGGCTGAAGGCGCTTCTGCTGCAAAAGAAGACGTTAAACCTGAAGAAAAAGCTGAAAAACCAGATGCGCCCGCATCAGCAGAAAAAACAGAAGCCAAAGCGGAGACTAAGGTTGAATCAACTCCGGCATCTGCAGCATCCACATCTGAGGCGATTCCCTACGCACCTGACAATAAAGCAGGTGTTCGTCGTGCTCATGCCTCGCCTTCAGTGCGTCGATTTGCTCGTGATTTAGGTGTTGTGCTGACATCGGTCAGTGGCACTGGTCCAAAAGGGCGTATCACTAAAGATGATGTTCAAAACTATGTGAAACAGGTGATGACGACACCTGCCTCTGCGCCAGCGCAAAGTGGTAGTGCAATTCCATCAGTACCGGTGGTTAATTTTGAACAGTTTGGTGATATCGAGGCACAAGAGATGTCTCGTATCAAGAAAATATCTGGCAAACACCTTCACGCATGTTGGTTAAACATCCCACACGTTACACAATTTGATGAAGCCGATATCACTGAGTTAGATGCTTTCCGCAAAGAAAATAAAGAAATGGCAGCGAAGAAAGGTGTGAACTTAACACCTTTAGTTTTCATTATGAAAGCGGTGGTTGCTTGCTTAAAACAATTCCCAGAATTCAATGCTTCACTTAGTGAAGATAAAGAAAGCCTGATTCTAAAAAATTATTACAATCTGGGTGTGGCTGTGGATACACCAAATGGGCTTATGGTGCCGGTTATCAAAGATGTCGATAAAAAAGGCTTTTTGGAATTAGCTGGTGAACTTGGTGATATTAGTGCCCGTGCTCGTGAAGGTTCATTAACAGCCAAAGATTTACAAGGCGGTACATTCTCTATTTCAAGTCTTGGTGGTATTGGTGGTCAGTTCTTTACGCCTATCGTTAATGCGCCGGAAGTGGCGATCTTGGGTGTGAGCCGTCATCAAATGAAACCGGTCTGGAATGGCAAAGAATTTGTTCCACGACTGATGCTGCCATTATCTGTCTCTTATGACCATCGCGTAATTGATGGTGCGGCAGGTGCACGCTTTACCGTGATGCTCAGCCAGATGTTGTCTGATATTCGTAAGGTGCTGCTATGAGTGAAATAGAAGTAAAAGTCCCTGATATTGGTGATTTTGATGCTGTTGAAATCATCGAAGTACTTGTGAGTGAAGGCGATATTGTTGAAGAGAATCAGGATATTATCACTCTTGAATCAGATAAAGCGGCAATGGAAATTCCTAGCACAGCCAAAGGAAAAATTGTCAGCTTAAAGGTATCTGTAGGCGATAAGGTGGCTGAAGGTGATGTTATCTTAACGTTAGAAGCTGAGCAGGCCGAGGCTGATACTGAAGACACCGAGTCAACACCTGAAGCAACGGAAACTAAAGCAAGCTCGCCAGAAAAAGCAGGGCCAACACCAGCGGCTGTTCCGCAAGGTGATGCGGATCTGCATGCCGAGGTATTGGTGCTCGGTTCTGGACCGGGTGGCTATACTGCCGCATTCAGAGTGGCTGATCTGGGTAAGCAAGTCGTCATGGTTGAACGTCACGAACGAATTGGTGGTGTTTGCTTAAATGTCGGCTGTATTCCTTCAAAAGCATTGTTACACACAGCGCAGATTATTAATGAAGCCGAAGAAATGTCGCATCATGGGGTGAAATTCAATAAACCTCAGATCGATATTCGCGAATTAGAATCTTGGAAAAGCAGTGTTGTTAATCAGTTAACTGGCGGCTTAAAAGCATTAGCTAAAACACGTAAGGTCACCATAGTGCAAGGCGAGGGTAGTTTTACCAGCCCAAACACTTTGAATGTTGAAGGTCCTGACGGTGAGAAAACGATCTCGTTTGACCACTGTATTATTGCTGCCGGTTCACGCGTAACAAAAATCCCTGTATTCCCAAATGACGATCCAAGAATGATGGATTCCACGGATGCATTAGAACTGGAAGATGTACCAGAAAAATTATTGGTCATTGGCGGTGGTATCATCGGACTTGAAATGGCGACTGTTTATGATGCTTTAGGCTCCAAGATCACTGTCGTTGAGTTACAAGATAGTCTGATTCCGGGTGCGGATAAAGATATTGTTAAGCCGTTGCTCAAGCGTGTAGAGCAAAAATACGACAATATATATCTGAACACAAAAGTCAGTAACATTGAGCCAAAAGAAGATGGTTTACTCGTCACTTTTGAGGGTAAAGATGCACCTGAACAAGCGATGTTTGACAAAATACTGGTTGCTGTTGGTCGTTCACCAAACGGTAAACTGATTAATGCTGAAGCAGCGGGTGTCATCGTGACTGATCATGGCTTTATCGAAACGGATGGCCAGATGCGTACGAATGTGCCGCATATCTTTGCTATTGGTGACATTGTAGGTCAACCGATGCTTGCCCATAAAGCAACGCATGAAGGGAAAGTGGCTGCTGAGGTGATTGCTGGTCAGAAATCCGTATTTGAACCTATGACGATACCATCTGTTGCCTATACCGATCCTGAAGTGGCCTGGATGGGAATGAGCGAAGACGAAGCCAAAAAGCAAGGCATTGATTATGTGAAAGGTGCCTTCCCTTGGGCTGCCAGTGGTAGAAGCTTAAGCCTGGGTAGAGATGAAGGTCTGACAAAAGCTATCTTTGAAAAAGAAACTGGCCGATTAATTGGTGCAGGTATTGTTGGTCCTAATGCGGGTGAATTAATTGCAGAAGCTGTTCTCGCTCTCGAGATGGGAGCAGATGCTGAGGATATTGGTTTGACTATCCATCCTCATCCAACTTTATCTGAGACATTAGGATTTGCTGCAGAAATGGCCGAAGGATCAATCACCGATCTGATGCCGCCACGCAAGACTTTGCACTCTAAGTAACAATGCGTAAACTGGCTGTTGCCAGCAATTGATGAGGGTATATCTGTGTTCAACACAGATATACCCGTTTTTTTGCCTATTATTTTTTTGAGTTAATGACAAGCAAGGGCCATTTTGATGCCACGTTAAAACCGCCACTCAAGTGGGCGGGTGGGAAACGTTGGTTATTACCTGTTCTTAAACGCTACTGGAATAAACATCAGCCGAGCAGACTGGTGGAACCTTTTTGTGGCGGGCTTTCGGTTGCGCTTGGTTTAGCCCCAGATAATGCATTACTCAATGATGTAAACCCCTCATTAATCAATTTTTATCAGCATCTAAGCCAAGGCCTGGAAGTCGAAATAGCGTTTATTAATGATGAGGCAAACTACTATCAATGTCGTGACGAATTTAATCGGCTTAATGCTAAACAAAGTGATCCAGCGCGGGCGGCACAACTCTTCTATTATCTGAATCGCACTGGCTACAATGGTTTGTGTCGGTTTAATAGTCAGGGCGGTTACAATGTCCCTTTCGGACGTTATAAAACCATCAATTATTTAGAGAGTTTTGTTCACTATCAGCCAATCCTGTCTCGATGGCAATTTTCTTGTGAGGATTTTGAATCGATACCACTCCAAGCGAATGACTTTGTATATGCCGATCCTCCATATGACACACCCTTCCATCAATACTCACAAAAAGGATTTAAATGGGAAGACCAGGAGCGTCTGGCATATTGGTTAAGTCATCATGAGGGGCCAGTTCTTTTGTCTAATCAGGCGACAGACAGAGTCATCAAGCTTTACCGTCAGCTGGGTTTCAGGCTGCGTTACCTTGATGCACCACGTTTAATTAGCTGTAAAGGAAATGGGCGGAAAGCGGTGAAAGAAGTGCTTGCGATCCGCGGTTTTTGATACAATACGCGTTCTTTTTTATTCAAGTTAATGCCAAGATTGCCGATGCTATAACTATGGTGATTTAGGAATTAAGTCAGTTCATTTTTTACAGGAATACATATCACCCATGTCTAAAATCAACAAAGTCGTATTAGCCTATTCTGGCGGATTAGATACCTCAGTTATTTTGAAGTGGTTACAAGATAAATATGATTGTGAGGTGGTCACTTTCACAGCTGACTTAGGGCAGGGTGAAGAAGTTGAACCAGCCAGAGCAAAAGCACAGTCTTTAGGTATCAAAGAAATCTACATTGAGGACTTACGTGAAGAATTTGCTCGTGACTATGTCTTTCCTATGTTCCGTGCAAATGCTATCTATGAAGGTGAATACTTATTAGGTACTTCTATTGCTCGTCCACTGATTGCTAAACGTTTAGTTGAAATTGCTCAACAAACTGGTGCAGAAGCGGTTTCTCATGGCGCGACCGGAAAAGGAAATGATCAGGTCCGCTTCGAACTTGGCGCCTACGCACTAAATCCGAACATCAAAGTGATAGCCCCTTGGCGTGAATGGGACTTATTGTCTCGTCAGAAATTACTTGATTATGCAGAACAACACGGCATACCTGTAGAAATGAAACAAGGTAAAAAATCACCTTATTCAATGGATGCTAATCTGCTGCATATCTCATATGAAGGTGGCATTTTAGAAGATCCATGGGCTGAGCCTGAAGAAACGATGTGGCGTTGGTCAGTTTCTCCAGAAAATGCTCCAGATAAAGCGACTTACCTTGAACTGACCTATGAAAAAGGTGATATCACCGCTATCAATGGTGAGGCTATGTCACCAGCGACAGTCATGACTTACCTGAATAAAGTAGCGGGTGAAAATGGTATTGGTCGTCTTGATATCGTTGAAAATCGTTATGTCGGTATGAAGTCACGTGGATGTTATGAAACACCCGCTGGGACAGTGATGTTGAAAGCCCACCGTGCTATCGAGTCATTGACCTTAGATCGTGAAGTAGCTCACCTTAAAGATGAATTAATGCCTCGTTATGCCAAATTAATTTATAACGGATATTGGTGGGCACCTGAGCGTGTGATGCTGCAGAAGATGATTGATGAATCGCAAACCACCGTTAACGGTAAAGTCCGTGTCAAATTATATAAAGGTAGTGTTTCTGTTGTTGGACGTGCTTCTGAGACGGACAGCCTGTTTGATGAATCTATTGCTACATTTGAAGACGATGCGGGGGCTTATGATCAGAAGGACGCTGAAGGTTTCATTAAACTGAATGCGCTGCGTTTGAAAATTGCTGGTAAAGCAAAACGTAAGTTCTGATAGCGCTTAATAAGGCCAAACTGAAATATGGACTACAACGAATTATCTGATAAAGCCGCGGAATATATGCGGCTTGCGTTGCCCCTAATGCGAAAGCATGGGGTGCCAATGACGCCAGATAATTATACCGTATGGTATGAACATGTTTCCGGTGCCAATGAAGCCCTTTCTTTAGCTATTAATTCCATGGTTAAAGAAACGCCAGTATTAACGCAGAATCAATGTCAGCACTTATTTAAAAGCTATTTCAATATTGAAAAAGAGCGCGAAGAAGTGTTCCAAATGCGTCTTGAACTGGCGCGTTTGCTGAAAGAAGTGATCAACTTCATCTACAGCAGTGTTATGCATACTGATAAGACAAATCAACGTTTAAATGATTTGTTAAGTCGAATTAACCGTGATATGTCTGCAGCCGAAATTCATCAAATAGTCGATGATATTTTGGCTGAAACACGCCAGGCCATGAACAGTGGTGAATTATTAACTGAGCGCTTAGACACGGCGATGTCTGAGTTACAAAAACTTAAGAAAGAATTTGATGTGTCTAAGCAGGAAGCGAAAACCGATACGCTTACTGGATTAGCAAATCGTAAGGCTTTCGATGAAGTCGTGACAAAGGTGACACATGATGCAGATGACTCTGGCTTAGATGTGTGTATTATTTTTGCTGATTTGGATTTATTTAAAAATATCAATGATAAGCATGGACACCTGGTCGGTGATCAGGTGTTGCGTGTTGTTGCCAATTCACTAAAGGATAGTGTTAAGGGGCGAGATCTGGTGGCGAGATACGGTGGTGAAGAGTTTGCTATAGTCTTATTGAATACCAGCTTGCAAAATGCTAAAAACGTTGCTGAGAATATTCGTCTGGAGATTGCCTCAAAACGAATTCAGCGTAAAGATACCCGGGAATCCTTAGGCACGATTACTTTGTCTTTTGGTGTCGCTCGTTATGTACCATCTGAAGGCAGTGAAAGCTTTATGCAACGTGCAGATAGAGCGCTTTATATGTCGAAAAGGAGAGGGCGCAACTGCGTATCAGAAGCGCCACCGCCTATTATTTAGTTTGTTCTGGGAACGTATTTGTAAAAAATACTTCCTCAAGATCAAGCTGTCCTGAACGAGGGCGTGCATCCTGTAGTTTCTTACCTATCGTGATCATCATTACGATCACGTGATCATGTGGCAAGTTAATTAGTCTGGCGACTTTATCAAAATCAAAGCCATCCATAGGGCAAGAATCATAGCCCATACCTTTAGCCATCAGCATTATTGTTCCTGCAGCAATGCCTGCTGAACGAAAACACTCGTCACGTTGTCCTTGGTGATGATTAGTGTAATAGCCCTCAATAGCGGGCAACATAAAATCTTGAACTTCTTTTGGCGCATGTCGCCAATAACGTTGCGGATCTTTCTCCCAGGCATTTAAGTCAGCACATAAAATTAATAACATTGAGGCATCAGTGACTTGTGCCTGGCCATAACTGGCTTCACGGATAGCTTGACGCAGAGCGTTGTCTTCAACATTAACAAAACGCCAATGCTGAAGGTTAAAGGCTGTTGGAGATAAAATCGCATGCTCCATCAGCATGTTGACTTCTTCTGCGGTCATTTGATGTTCAGGGTCATAATGCTTAACAGAACGACGTGTAAGAATCGCTTCTTTAATATCCATAAATACTCTTGTGATTAATTTGAAGATGTTTCAACTTTCAGATAGATAGTTTGCTGTTGTGCTTGATGTGATTGATAACGTTTCATCCCATTTTGCTGGGCGTGTTGATCTTCTGAAACAAAGGCCAGTTTTATCCAGTTACCTAACTCACCTTGTACCGAAGTAATCACTTCACTTGAGTTAATTTGCCCTTGTTGAGCTCTATCTGAAAAGAAAGGGTGAATATCGATTTTAACTCTGTTATCAGCCAATAAAAATGGGACAGCATTAAAACCATTTGCCGTTGACGTATAGTACGTATTGGTAGCCAAACCAATGTCGCCGCTGCCGTTTATGAAATAAAGATAGTCTTTCTCAGGTTTTGCATTACCTAACTTAATGGTGATGGGCTGACCAGCAATCCCCTGAGCTTGATATTGATTGTCTTGATCGTCTTTACCTTTTGTTGACCATGCCTTGAGTTTGACTGAAGCATTTGGCTTTGAATCTGAAAGTGTAATATTGGCTTCACTCCCTGATTGTTGCTGAAGTTCTTGTGAGGTTTGCAAGACAGTAATGACGACAGACTTTAATGGTGTGTCGAGTTTTTTGATGAGCTGTTCAACATTAGCAAGCGTGGCTCGATCCGACTTTAAAATCAGCATGTTGTCATAGGCTCTTATTGTCGCTGTCTCAGGCAAAAAGGGCCGAACCTGCTCTACGACTTCATTGGCGAGACGATGTTTCAATGCAATGGTATGGATGTTTGTATCTGCTAATATCGTTGAGTAGAACATGAGTAACGCAATTGTCAAAATGTGATTTTTCATAACTGCAGACGCCTCGTATTCAAATCAAACTCACTTCTGGCCCACATATCGTCGAAGTCTTTCTTGCGATTACTGACCTGACCCGTGGCATCAAAATCAACTACACCTTCGTAGCGATTAGCATTTGGACAATATAAAAAGGCTTTTTTATCAACCAACAGGCTCATATGCCGTAGTTTTTGCTCTTGTCTGTCAGCAATATGAATTTGAATTTTACTGGAGAGTCTCTGAGCAAGAGGTATGAGCAGATGCCTTTGTGCTGTAGATTGCCGTGTATTGTGAACAAGTAACCGAACTGTACAGCGCTGACTCTGGTTGATAAATGTGATTAACTTATCGATGACCATTTGATTGTTGAATAAAACACTATCCAACTCAGGACCGAAAAAACAAATTTCTTGCCTAGCTGACTCAATGAGTTCGATAGTGTATTGGCTTGCATATTCCCGACTGTCGAATGGGATTGCTGGATCGTCAGTCGGGATAGCTTCAATCATTGTTAACCGTTTGTTGCTTGTTCTGCCGCGTTACCCAGATAATTAGCGGGAGTCATTGCCTTTAATTTATCCTTGGCTTCTTGAGGCATATCCAGTCCATCAATGAATGCTTGCATGATGTCTTTATTAACGCGCTGGCCGCGAGTTAAATCTTTCAGCTTTTCATAAGGATTTTCAATACCGTAACGACGCATTACTGTCTGGATTGGTTCAGCTAATAATTCCCAGTTAGCATCCAAATCAGCGGCCATAACTTCTGGTGCTGGATCGAGTTTACCAATACCTTTCAAGGCGGAGCTATATGACAATAAAGAGTGTGCAAAACCGACACCTAAATTACGTAACACAGTCGAGTCTGTCAGGTCACGTTGCCATCTGGAAATAGGCAGTTTCAGAGCCAAATGATCAAACACGGCATTCGCTATGCCGAGGTTACCTTCAGCATTTTCAAAGTCGATAGGATTGACTTTATGAGGCATGGTGGATGAACCAATTTCGCCTTTCACTGTTTTTTGCTTGAAATAACCGATAGAAATATAGCTCCAAACATCACGGCAAAAATCAATTAATACCGTATTGAAGCGAATCATTGCCTGGAATAGTTCAGCCATGTAGTCATGGGGTTCAATCTGCGTGGTGTATTTATTCCAACGCAGTCCCAGTCCTGTAACAAACGCGTTTGCCATCATCGGCCAGTCAACATCAGGGTAGGCGGCATAGTGAGCGTTGTAGTTACCGACTGCACCATTCATTTTCCCGTAGAGTAAAACTGCAGCCACATGAGTACGTTGTAACTCGAGACGTTGAACCACATTAGCCAATTCTTTACCCAGAGTCGTAGGCGATGCTGGCTGGCCATGAGTGCGTGACATCATCGGTGTATCAGCGTGTTGCTGTGCAATCTTACGAATAGCAGCAATGACCGTATCCATTTCAGGCAAAATGACTTTTTCACGGGCATTTTTCAGCATGATACCGTAAGCGGTATTGTTAATATCTTCTGAAGTACAAGCAAAGTGAACAAACTCGCTAACAGCGTTCAGTTCTGCATTGTCTTTAAATTTTCTTTTGATGAAATATTCAACGGCCTTAACGTCGTGATTGGTTTCACGTTCGATATCTTTTATTTCTTGGGCATCTTCAACAGAGAAGCTATTGATGATGTTGTCTAAAAAAGCTTCTGCTTCTTGACTAAGTTTCGGTACTTCCTGAATACTGGCATTGTTACCGAGTAAATGTAGCCAGCGAAGTTCTACTTCTACACGGGCGCGCAGAAGTCCATACTCACTAAAGAATGGGCGTAGCGCTTCAGTTTTTCCGGCATAGCGGCCATCAACCGGTGAAATCGCGGTCAAAGCGGTTAAATCCATGAATACTCCGATGAAAGATTTAGTTAATAAATTTGTGCGAAATTATAGCAGAGTTCGCTCGTGCTAAACGCTTTCAGGTAAAATGTCACCGTTTCATTCTCAAACTTTGGGGTACACATACGTGCTGAAAGAATATCAATCGCAAGTTGAAGAACGCGCCAAACTTGGCTTACCACCGTTACCACTTGATGCTGAACAGGTTTCTACCTTAGTTGAACAGCTCAAATCCGGAAGCGATGACAGTGAAGAATTATTAGAACTTCTTATTCATAGAGTACCGCCAGGTGTAGACCAAGCGGCCTATGTGAAAGCCGGCTTCCTCACTGATATCGCAAAAGGTGAAGTGACATGTGCATTGATTTCTCCTGTAAAAGCGACCGAGTTACTCGGAACGATGATGGGGGGCTACAATGTGCAATCATTGATCCAGCTACTCGATATTGAAGAAACAGCCGCGACTGCTGAAAAAGCCTTATGCAAAACATTGATGGTTTATGATGCCTACCATGATGTGGTTGAAAAAGCAGAGAATAATGAGTACGCCAAGCGCGTATTACAATCTTGGGCTGATGCAGAATGGTTTACCTCCCGTCCTAAATTAGCTGAACAGATCACGTTAACCGTATTTAAAGTGCCAGGTGAGACAAATACGGATGATCTATCACCCGCGACAGAAGCCTGGAGCCGTCCTGATATTCCACTGCATGCTAAAGCCATGCTTGTCAGCAAAATGGATGACCCTATTGGCGACATCGAGAAGTTGAAAGAAAAAGGCCATCCACTGGCGTTTGTCGGTGATGTTGTGGGTACCGGGTCATCACGTAAATCAGCCATTAACTCTGTGTTGTGGCATATGGGACATGATATTCCCTATGTGCCTAACAAACGCCAGGGTGGCGTTATTCTCGGTAATAATATTGCTCCTATCTTCTTTAATACTGCGGAAGACTCTGGTGCAATGCCAATTGAATGTGATGTCCAGAATATGGAAACTGGCGATATCATTACCATTCTGCCTTATGAAGGCAAAATATTAAACGAAGCGGGTAATGTCATCAGCGAATTTAGTATGCGTCCAACCACGCTGGCTGATGAGGTCCGTGCCGGTGGCCGTATTCCATTAATCATTGGTCGTGGTCTGACAGATAAAGCCCGAGAAACCCTCGGTTTAGAGCCATCGGATATTTTTGTACGCCCAGTCGAACCTGTGGATACAGGTAAAGGCTTTACATTAGCGCAGAAAATGGTCGGTCGTGCTTGTGGTGTTGAAGGTGTTCGTCCTAACAGTTACTGCGAGCCTAAGGTCACCACCGTTGGTTCTCAGGATACAACCGGTGCGATGACACGTGACGAGTTAAAAGAACTTGCCTGTTTAGGTTTTTCTGCTGATTTGGTTATGCAATCTTTCTGTCATACCGCTGCCTATCCAAAACCGGTTGATATTAAATTACAGCATGAGTTACCGGACTTTATCAGTACACGTGGTGGTGTTTCATTGCGTCCTGGTGACGGTATTATCCACTCTTGGTTAAACCGCATGATTTTGCCTGATACCGTCGGTACTGGTGGTGACTCACATACGCGTTTCCCAATTGGTATCAGTTTCCCGGCTGGCTCAGGTTTAGTGGCGTTTGGTGCAGCTTTAGGGGTTATGCCGTTAGATATGCCCGAGTCCGTACTAGTTAGATTTAAAGGTGAAATGCAACCAGGTATCACATTACGTGACTTAGTTAATGCAATCCCATACGCTGCTATTCAACAAGGATTGCTGACTGTTGAGAAAAAAGGTAAGAAAAATATTTTCAATGGTCGTGTGTTGGAAATTGAAGGTTTACCTGATCTCAAAGTAGAGCAGGCATTTGAATTATCTGATGCTTCGGCTGAACGTAGTGCAAATGGTTGTACCGTGCGTTTGAATAAAGAACCTATTATTGAGTTCTTAAATTCAAATATGGCGCTGATGGAATGGATGATTGCGGAAGGGTATCAGGACGAGCGTACTTTGCGTCGTCGTATTGATAGCATGAAAGCCTGGTTGGATGATCCACAGTTATTAGAACCTGATGCTGATGCAGAATACGCTGCAGTCATCGAAATTAACTTGAACGAAATTAAAGAGCCTCTATTGGCTTGCCCGAACGATCCTGACGACATCAAACCGTTGTCTGAGCTTCAAGGTAATAAAATCGACGAGGTGTTCATTGGTTCATGTATGACCAATATCGGTCATTACCGCGCTGCAAGTAAAGTGTTGGAAAATATGCGTAACTTACCTGTTAAGTTATGGATTGCTCCGCCTACCAAAATGGATAAATTCCAGCTGACCGAAGAGGGCGTATATAGTACGTTTGGTCGTGTTGGTGCTCGTACAGAAACACCGGGTTGTTCCCTGTGTATGGGGAATCAGGCACGTGTAGCTGATGGCGCGACTGTTGTTTCGACATCTACACGTAACTTCCCGAATCGTTTAGGTAACAATGCCGATGTTTATTTATCTTCTGCTGAGCTTGCAGCGGTGGTAGCAAGTATCGGACGACTGCCAACCGTGGCTGAATATCTAGAAGCGGTTGCAGGGATTAAACCAATGGCAGCGGAAATTTATCGTTATCTTAATTTCCATGAAATGGATGAATATCGACGTACTGCCAGTTAACCTATAGTGGTATCAAGCAAAAAAGGCTGTTTTCTTTATTAGAAGCAGCCTTTTTTATATCCAGGGTAGTAAATGAATACATCTGTACAAGTTATTTCAAACTTTCAATTGGCGCTGGCATTTATCCCAGTCATTGTGGTTTTACTGATGATGGTGCGCTGGTCATTAAAAGCTGGCTTTGCGGTGTATGCATTAATTCGCATGCTGATTCAGTTATTACTGGTGGGGTATGTATTAACAACGGTATTTGCTGCGGAACAATCATGGATCGTCATGCTGGTGATGTTAGTCATGGTTAGCACTGCCAGCTGGATTGCATTGGGAACGGTCAAAGACCAACGGCGCGCACTTTATCCCGTTGTTTTCATCAGTATTTTACTAGGTAGTGGGCTGACATTGCTGCTAATTACGCAAAGTGTGATCGGTCTTTCTCCCTGGTATGAACCACGGTATATGATTCCATTAGCCGGGATGATTTTTGCTAACGCGATGAACAGTGTGAGTTTGGCAGCAGAGCGGTTATCTACAGAATTATCACGAAATATCGATTTCATCACCGCCAGGTATGAGGCTTTTCAGGCTGCTTTTATACCAACGATTAACTCGATGTTAGCTGTTGGTTTAGTGTCTTTGCCAGGCATGATGACCGGACAAATCTTATCAGGGGTGTCTCCCATCACAGCTGCTCACTATCAAATTGTAGTGATGTGTATGATTTTTGGTGGTTCAGGTTTATCGATTGTATTTTTCTTATGGCTGTTTAAAGCACGAATGAATTAAATTTCACGCGACAGTGCTTCGGTAGCGCTAAGGAGTTTTCCGCTTTGAAATAGAAACTGCCAGCGTCGTCCACCTTTTTGTTGCCATAACACGGCAGCACGAATACCCGTAAGAAGCAGAGCTCTTACCCGATTAATATTATCAGGCTGTTGTAGAAAGCCGGGATCACCATAGACTTGAATGCGTGGTTTTAACTCACTTAAGGTGCGTTGATAAATATCAGCAAAACGAGCAATTACTTGTGGTGACAGTATGTCACCGAAGTAATCTATCTGAGAGGGCACCTGCTGAATTTCGCGATCTATTAATGCCAGCATTTCAGGTTGCTTGGCTAATTGACGTTCAAGATGAAGCAGGCTGATAACATAACGCAATAGGTTTACATCTTTCTTGTCTTTTTTCTTGGAAAGCTGGGTGTTGAGTGCCTCAATTCCTGTTCGTAATTGACTGACTGAACCATACACAGATTCAGTATCTGGCGCATTCTCAACCAGCAAACTTTCCAACATGACTTTCATATCAGCACTATTTACCTGACCGGTTTCAGCGACTTGTTGAACTAGTGATGCAGCTTGCACGACGGCTGTAATAGCAATGGTTCGATCACGTAAACGGGGACTTATACTCATGGATGGATTCCTGGTGCATCAGTCGAGACAATAATCCCACCACCCAGACAATCATCGTCCAGATAGAACACAACAGATTGGCCCGGTGTCACCGCACGTTGTTTTTCATCAAACTCAACCTGAATATGACCGTTCTCATCCTGAGTTATCGTACAAGCTTGATCGGGTTGGCGATAGCGTGTCTTTGCTGCTGCACGACATGGGAACTGTGGCGGATGGCCAGCTACCCAAGAGAGTTCGTCTGCCGTTAAGTTTTGACTCCACAACCAGGGATGATCTCCCTGAACAACGTAAAGAATCTGATTATCCATATCTTTACCGGCGACGAACCAAGGTTCGCCAGTGCTATCTTTTCGACCACCGATACCCAGTCCCTGACGTTGACCTAATGTGTAATACATAAGCCCCGCATGCTGACCAATTTTTTCACCTTCTGGTGTTCGCATCTCACCAGGCTGAGCCGGAATATAGCGGCTTAGGAACTCACGGAAATGACGCTCGCCAATAAAACATATACCCGTACTGTCTTTTTTATCATGATTAATAAAACCGGCTTCTTCAGCAATACGTCTAACTTCGGTTTTTGGTAAATCACCCAGCGGGAAGCGTGTTCGTGATAATTGTTCCTGACCAAGCGTATATAAAAAGTAGCTTTGATCTTTTTTGTGGTCTCTGCCTTTTAACAGATGAAATTGGCCATTTCGTTCTTCAACACGTGCGTAGTGGCCGGTAGCAATGATGTCGCCACCAAGCTCAATAGCATGATCGAGAAAGGTTTTAAATTTGATTTCACGATTACAAAGAATATCTGGATTGGGTGTACGACCGGCACGGTATTCGTCTAAAAAGTGCTTGAAAACGTAATCCCAGTATTCCATGGCAAAGTTTGCTTCATGAAAGGAGATGCCAACAGTTTCAGCAACAGAGCTGGCATCTTTACGATCTTCTTCGACAGTACACTCACTTTCATCAGCGAAGTCGACCCAGTTCTTCATGAACAGGCCTTCAACATGCTCAAATTGCTGTTTTAACAATAATGCGGCGACAGAAGAATCGACGCCGCCGGAAAGTCCGACGACTACTTTATTTACATTGCTCATATTTAGTTACGTAAAATATCCAAAGGATAGCGGTGACCGTCAATATAGTCTTGGAAACAATCGCTTACAAGTGTACTACGCAGATCCGCTTGTCTGCGGCGTACCTCTTCAAAAGGTAACCAGAGGGCCTGGTGGATATCATCATCCAGCGGTTGGTCAGGATCATGATCCGACACTGTTCCTGAAAAACAGTAACGAATATAGGTTTCGCCCTTACGCGGGTGAATCCAGCGATATATTCCGACCAGTGATTGCGGATGAAACGTCCAGGCAGTCTCTTCCTTTGTCTCACGAATCACTGCGTCGATAAGACTTTCGTCTGGTTCGAGATGGCCGGCTGGCTGGTTTAATGTCATTTTGCCGTTGATTTCCTCCTCGACCAGAAGGAATCGATCGTCCTGTTCGACGACGGCGGCGACTGTTGTTCGAGGCTTCCAAATCATCTCGCCATTTTATCACGTCATTGGCATTAACGGAGAGCCATTGACCTGGTTCCAGACTATTTAGTTGCCACGGGCCAATTGCCGCTCGTACTAAACGAAGTGTTGGATGTCCGATAGCTGCTGTCATACGTCTGACTTGACGATTACGTCCTTCTGTAATTTTCAGCTCCAGCCATTGTGTTGGAATAGATTTTCGTTCACGAATTGGTGGCTGTCTATCCCAGATAGTCGGTGGACTTATCAGACGTGCTTTTGCAGGTTGAGTGAGTCCGTCTTTTAGTTCGATACCTGTGATTAATTGTTCTAACGCCTTAGTGTCTGGAATATTTTCTACCTGAACCCAGTAGGTTTTTTCTAATTTAAATCTGGGATTCGCTATTAAGTGTTGTAACTGACCATCATCAGTGAGTAATACAAGTCCTTCACTGTCACGGTCCAGTCTCCCAGCAGGGTAAATATGTTGGAGATTGATATAGTCCTTTAGCGTCTTACGACCAGCTTCATCGGTAAACTGTGTCAGCACATCAAAGGGTTTGTTAAAAAGTATCAGCTTAGTCATGATTAGTGTGTGAAACCGTTTAATGATAAAATGCTCAACTTTTTTATCATAGAGTTGTTTAGTTAAAACGTTTATTGGTCAGGTGATGGTTAAGCATCACGTTTAATATCAATCAACTACGCTTTATCTGGATGATAAAAAATTAAGCTGATGATGGCTTTTAATGGCGGGCCAAGTATTGATACTATACCAGTGCAGGCTAGCAAAAGCCGATGGATATGACATCCTGATATTGTTAGCGTAACAGTTATTATCTCCATATTACTCAAAGAGTCTTTATGGCATTAATAACTGTGGATGTGAAAAACCATAATTAAATCTATCGAGTTTAATGGTGATAGCATCAATAGGTTGTAGTGATTATGCTGCAGCTGTAATCCAAAACATCTAAGTGAGGAACGTAAATGAAAGTTGCAGATAATACTGTTGTAGTCATCGACTATACCCTGACAGATAACGATGGCAGCGTCATCGATAGCTCTGAAGCAGCAGGTCCATTAGCCTACCTTCACGGTGCGGGTAATATTATCCCAGGTCTGGAAGATGCACTGAATGGTAAAGAAGCAGGTGATGCAGTGAAAGCAAGCATAGAACCTGCAAAAGCCTACGGCGAAAGACACGAAGAATTAAAACAAGATGTACCACGCGAATTATTCAGCGGTGTTGATGATGTTCAGGTTGGTATGCAGTTTCAATCAGAAACAGAGCAAGGCCCAGTGCTTGTGACTGTTGTTGATATCAAAGATGAAACCGTCACAGTAGATGGTAATCACCCGTTAGCAGGTGTGCATTTGAATTTTGATGTAACTGTCCGTGAAGTTCGTGAAGCAAGTGCTGAAGAACTTGAGCATGGTCATGTTCATGGCGAAGGCGGTCATCATCACTAATAAGGATTTGTCCTTATAGTTGATGACTTAACTGTCTATGGAGAGACGGGCGTAAGCCCGTTTTTTCGTTTGGAATAGTGAATATGCAGGATTTAGAAACACTTAATCGTCTGTTTGGTAAAGAGGCTAAAGTGTGCTTTGTTGAGGGGCAAACAGGTATGCCCATCATTGAGGTAAGCACAAAAAAAGCTTCTGCGACTATTGCTCTCTATGGAGGGCAAATATTGTCGTATAAATCAAATGGAATGGAACATGATCTTTTTTATTTGAGTGACAAAGCCATCTACCAACAAGGCAAAGCGATACGTGGTGGTGTACCCGTTTGCTGGCCATGGTTTGGTGAAGATCCCAGTAATTTAGGTCGGCAAGCTCATGGTTTTGCCCGTAATTTGCTATGGAATGTGCTTGACTGTCAGTTACACGATGATATTGCTGAAATCACATTAGGTTTGGAATCTACAGCAACCAGTAAACAGTGGTGGCCGAGTGAATTTCGTCTACGCAAGAAAATTGTCATTGGTGATCAGCTCGATATTTCCCTGACTACTGAAAATAGAGGTGAAATACCATTTAGTATCTCAAAAGCGCTACACACGTATTTTTTGGTTGGTGAGATTTCTCAAACCATGGTGGTAGGTTTAGATGGGGTCGATTATCTGGATAAAACTTTAGACTTTTCTAAACATACACAGGTGGGTGACATTACGCCCTTTGCTGAGACCGATCGTGTCTATCTAGAATCTCCTGCTCATGTTCAGATTATTGACCAATCGTTGAGCCGAAAGATTGATATTGAACAATCTGGCGCAGATAATATTGTGGTTTGGAATCCCTGGACTCGAGCATCATTATTGAATGATATGGATGCAGACGATTATGGGCATTTTATCTGTGTTGAGACCGCCAATGCGCTGGCCAATAGCGTTATTATTGCATCTGGTGCATCGCATCAGATGCAGGTTAAATACAACGTAAGTTCAACAGCATCGTCACCTTAATGGAAGAGCTGTTTAAGACAATATGGAGTAACGAAACATGGTTATGGGCCTTAGGCATCATTTCCATCCTAAGTTTTGTTGCTTCATTAGTCTTTATCCCTTACCTGATTGTGAGAATGCCAGCCGATTATTTCACAGCAGAAAAGAGACATAAAACACCATGGGCTGATAAGCATATTGTTATCAGGACAGTACTTATTACGTTGAAAAACTGCTTGGGACTTGTGTTAGTGGTAATGGGACTAGCCATGCTAGTTTTACCAGGGCAGGGGTTGTTAACTTTATTTATCGGTCTGATCTGTCTGAATTTTCCAGGAAAATATCGTCTCGAAAAATGGTTAATTCAACAAAAAAGTGTCCAACGCTCAATTGACTGGTTACGGCAGCGTGCAGGCAGTGAACCGTTGAAGTATGACTAAATCAGGTCCATTGTTTCCGCAGTGATTCACGATGAATTTTTAACCATTGAATAGCGATGATAGGTATCGCAGACTGAATACGGCCAGTTTCAACCAGCTTATAAGCCTCCTCGAATTTCACAACGTTAACCGCAATATCCTCATCCTCTTCGGCAAGACCATGAACGCCACCCACCTCAGAGGTGTCTACTTTTCCACAGAATAAGGTCAGACATTCAGATGTACCACCGGGAGAGGTATAGAAAGCATTAATTTTCATCAGCTCCATCACTTCACAGCCAGCTTCTTCCTGAGCTTCTCGGATAGCGACGTCTTCTGGTGTTTCATTCTCTTCAACTGCACCAGCGACAATCTCAAGTAACCAGGCTTCTTCCTGCTGTTTTGTCAGAATGGCTCCGGCGCGGAACTGTTCAATAATCACCACTTCATCACGATAAGGATCATAAAGCAGCACTGCAACACAGTCGCCACGATGGAAAACTTCTCGATCAACAACCTGGCTCCAACCACCATGATAAAGCGTATGCTGGAGTGTGTATTTCTTTACGCTAAAAAAGCCTTTGTATACGGTTTTCTGATTGAGTACTTTAAACGACTTTTTAGTCATGTGAGTCTATTGTGGATGTGTTGTTGTAATGGATAAATGCCTGCTCATAGTCCATGCCCTTGAGTCGGCGAAGGACAGCAGTAAAAGTTGTCCCATCTTCTATGTGTTCAAGTTTTACAGGTAAATATGCAAGGGAAGGGGCACACCAGAGTGTGGTTTCACGTTTATTGTCCTTGTCACGATGGCGCGTGAGCTTTACGGCATCAATTTCACCCATGGGGGTTTTGATGCGTTCCTCACCCAATATGCGTATTTGATAGGTTTTTAGTTTGCCACCATCAGCAATACGATAAGTAATTTGATCACCTTTATGTTTGATTAAATCGCGCATCAAGCTGATTTGGTAGACCAGTTTATCAAGCGTATTGGGTTCGATATCCAATTGCCACGGATGTTTTCTATCATCAATCTGGGCTGTCATATCCAGCCAGTTAAATTTCATTTCCAGCCGTTTTTCTTTTTTACCACCTGTTCGAAGGTAGCGATAAAACTGTGGTTGTACCACGTTGTTTTTTAATCTCCACAAACTGGTTTCTTCAATAATGTCCGGTTTGAAGAAGGAAAATACGCCTTTGGCCTGGGAGATAGAAGTAAAGTGTCTGAGACCCGTCTGATCGGTTTCAAGGGTACGCTTTAATTCACCTGCTTGAATCCCATTTAATTTAACGGCGTAATTAGCTGAAAAGTCAGGAATATCTGCTGCCAAAGACACTTCTGAGGCAATGAGCAGCAAAAAAACACTGAACAATTTACGCATGATTAATCCTGTTTAGACTTCACCAGTTTTTGTATGGCAGCAGGATAGAGCTGATGTTCCTGCTCGAGCACTCTTGCGGCAAGACTTTCAGCAGAATCATCAGCCAGGATATTCACTTTTGCCTGCATAATCACGGGCCCATCGTCCAGTTCAGCTGTAACGAAATGAACACTGGCGCCATGTTCTTTTTCGCCAGCATCAATAGCACGCTGATGTGTATTGAGTCCTTTGAACTTAGGTAGCAGGGAGGGGTGAATATTAATCAATTTATTGCGATAGTGTTTAACAAATCCTGAGGTGAGAATACGCATAAACCCAGCTAAAATGACAAAGTCAGGTTTATAGTCATCAATCCGCTCAGCTAAAGCTTTATCAAAACTGTCTCTGTCAGAAAATGTTTTATGATCGACCACTGCCGTGGTGATAGACTGGGCTTTAGCATAGTCAAGCCCCGCAGCATCAGGACGGTTGCTGATGACGGCACTGACGGTCGCATCGATCTGTTGAGCATCAATGGCTTCAATTATCGAGCGCATATTGCTACCGCGGCCTGAGATTAAAATCACCAGCCGCGTTTTGTTTTCGTTGCTCATCATCGTTATTGGATATCGACTATTTCGTCAGCCGCATTGGCTGTTTCAATTTGACCGATTAAATTTGCTTGTTCGCCAGCACTATTCAGTACGGCTAAAGCTTCAGATACATCATTCTCTGCAACCACGATTACCATACCTATCCCGTTGTTAAATGTGCGATACATTTCTTTATCAGTGACATTGCCATTGTCTTGAAGCCAATCAAATACAGCAGGACGTTGCCAGCTGCCAGAGTCAATGACGGCTTTCACACCTTCAGGGAGAACACGTGGAATATTCTCCAGCAGGCCGCCACCAGTGATGTGTGATAAAGCATGAATACTGACATTCTCGTTAAGCTGTAAAAGTGATTTAACGTAGATTTTGGTAGGGGCCAATAACTTCTCCCCCAAAGTAGCACCATCAAATTCAGTTTTTAATGATTGACCGCTACGTTCAAGAATTTTACGGATGAGTGAGTAACCATTTGAATGAGGGCCTGATGCAGCAAGACCTATTAACTTATCACCAGCGGCCACTTTTGAGCCATCTATGACCGCTTCTTTTTCCACTACACCTACACAGAAACCCGCAAGATCATAATCACCTTCTTCATACATGCTTGGCATTTCGGCGGTTTCACCACCTACTAAGGCTGCACCCGCTTGCAGACAGCCTTCTGCTATGCCTGATACGACAGATTCAGCTATGTCTACGTCCAGTTTGCCGGTGGCATAATAATCGAGGAAGAATAAAGGCTCGGCACCTAATACAGCGATATCGTTGACACACATAGCGACTAAGTCGATACCGATGGTGTTGTGGATACCAGACTCAATCGCCAAGCGTAATTTAGTGCCGACACCATCCGTACCGGAAACTAAAACAGGCTGTTTGTATTTATCGACGGGTAGTTCAAAAAGACTGCCGAAACCACCTAAACCTGCCATGACGCCAGGTCGACGGGTTTTTGCTGCGTGGGGTTTAATGCGATCGACTAAGGCGTTACCAGCTTCGATATCAACGCCAGCATCACGATAACTAAGAGAGGTGCGAGAAGAGTCCACACTGTCGGTCATAATGTATTCCTGAAAATGTTGTGCATCACATGCTTAAAACAGCGTGTTAGAATACCACAATGCACCGATTATTTTATGCCCTTATTTTGTTGTTTTTCAGTTTCAGTAGCCATGCTGCTGAGGTGGATGATCTTTATCAGGCAACCGCTCCTGTCTCCACGCAACAACAAAAGGAACGCGACGAACTCGCACCGGAATTACTCAAGCAAGTCCTCATCAAAGTCGTCGGAAATCAATCCAAAGTTAGCGAAGCTAATATTGCTCCCGTATTGGCCAATGCACAGCAACTCGTAGAACGCTATGAATACATACGCAACAATATTGAAGCAGCGGATTTAACTCAGCCGGATCAGCTTTCATTGCGATTGAGTTTTGATAAAAATGCCGTTAATGATGTTATTCAAAAGCTCGGTTTGCAACGCTGGGGGAAAGTCAGACCTGACGTACTGGTATGGTTGGCCACCGATATTGAGGGTGAGCAAACCTTACAGGGTTTAGAAAATATTCCACAGTTTATCTTCAAATCTTTACAACAGGCAGCACAAGCGCGTGGATTGCCCATTCTTATGCCATTGATGGATTTGCAGGATCAATCTGCTCTGAGCGTTGAGGACATCTCGTCTATGAATGACGAGGCAATTCGAGCCGCCTCTGAACGTTACAGAGCGGATGAAATTCTGATTATCAATATGTCGGTCAGTAACGATACTGCAAAAATCACCTGGCAATCGGGTACTGATGAGTCGTCTCAACGCTGGAGCTCTGAAGGTTTAGTGGATGCTTCAATTAGTAAAGGCTTGGGTGTGTTGGTGGATACACTGGCGACAGAATATGCCCAACATAGTTTGCCTACTGATACAGGTAACACCTTCTCCATGCAGATTGATGAGGTAAATAATTACGGTGACTTTTCAAAAGTGATGGCCTACCTGAATCAAATCGATAGCATAGAAAATATTCGTGTTAACAATCTTGGCGACAATATTCTCGACTTAGATATCCGTTACAGTGGTGATCTAGACGTATTGAACCGCATCTTGTCTGTTGGAGGATTGTTAACTGAGTTGACGTCAGCAGAGCAGGCCATGACAGATAAAAAATATTATCGGTTAACCCCTTGAGCTTACGTGACATTCCTAATCTGATATCAATATTACGAATTTTACTGGTGATTCCAGTGGTATGGGCACTGGTAGATGAACGTTTTGCGCTGGCACTGATTTTATCTGCTGTTGCGGGTATTTCAGATGGTATTGATGGGTTTCTGGCAAAACATTTTCACTGGCAGTCTCGATTAGGTTCTATTTTAGACCCAATAGCGGACAAACTCCTTTTAGTGGCAAGCTTTGCCACATTAGCCTGGATGGATCTGCTGCCATTGTGGCTGTTATGGTTGGTGTTGGCTCGTGACGTGATTATCGTTTCTGGTGGCTTGGCATATCACTACTTCATCGGTGAGTTTGAATTGCTGCCCGTGTGGAGCAGTAAGATCAATACCGCTTTGCAAATCATATTGGTGTTATTGGTCATTATTTCGCAACAGTGGTTTGCTGAACTAACACTTCTTATCAGCATTGGCGTGTGGGCCGTGGTAGTGAGTGTGATTTTTAGCGGTCTTGAATATATTCTTACCTGGGGAAATAAGGCATGGAAGCAGAAAGCAAACCATTAATGAGTGATGCCAACAAATTTTTGTTAGTGGTGTTGTTCGTTATCGCAGGCTGGTTACTCTTTGAACTTTCTCCTGTGTTGATGCCCTTTTTTATTGCGACACTTTTTGCCTATCTGGGGGATCCCCTGGTAGATAAATTAGAAAGTTGGAAATTATCCAGAACCATGTCTGTCAGCCTGGTGTTTGCTGCTATTTTTATTGTCGTGGCCTTAATGCTATTGGTGATGCTGCCTCTATTAAGTGCTCAGATAGCAAAATTGTTTACTAACCTGCCTGATTATTTAACTCAGACGCAAAGACTCATCGAACCATGGTTGAACTCTGTGGGCTTACCTACCGATGTATTCAATTTCCAAACGGTGAAGCAGGCGCTCAGTCAATATTGGTCTGAAGTTGGGCAGGTCGCGGGAGGTATTTTTAGCTACATGACTCGCTCCGGTATGGTGTTGGTTCAGTGGCTGGGTAATTTAGTACTAATTCCTGTGCTCACTTTTTATCTCTTACGTGACTGGGACATTTTAGTAGCTAGGTTCAGAGAGTTACTACCACGACGTTATGCTGAGACCTTTATTGAGATGTCAGTACAATGTGATGATATGTTAGCTGGCTTTATGCGCGGCCAACTTATGGTGATGTTTTCACTTGCGGTGATATACACGCTGGGTCTTACTCTCATCGGTTTGGAGTTAGCTTTATTGCTTGGTGTGATTGCCGGTCTGGTGAGCTTCGTGCCATATCTAGGGCTGATTGTCGGAATTTTATTGGCGGGTTTGGCCGCATTTTTTCAATTTGGTGAATGGTTACCAGTATTGCAAGTGGCTATTGTGTTTGCTGTTGCACAGGCGATAGAGGGCATGGTGCTGACCCCACGATTTGTTGGTGAACGTATCGGTTTGCATCCTGTGGCTGTGATCTTTGCTGTGTTGGCCGGTGGTCAGTTGTTTGGTTTTACCGGTGTCTTACTCGCTTTACCCGCAGCAGCTGTGGCGATGGTGTTATTACGCTATGCACATCAACGCTATATTGATAGCCATTTATATTCCTAAGTCTTAGTCGAGTTTATGTCATTAGCTGAAACACAATTAACGCTACGCTTGTCTCCACAGGAGATTTACAGGCTAGATAACTTCTTGTTTGCCAAACAAGAAACCAAACATGCCTTGCAGACGTTTTGTCAGCTAGAAGAGCTGGATTTCTTATACCTGGCCGGTGAAAGTGGTACGGGAAAAACGCATCTTTTGATTGCTTGTGCTGAGTCCGTTCAGCAAATGGGAAAAAGGGTGATATATCTGTCCCTATCTGAGCTGGTAAAGACGGCAGAGCCTGCTGCCTTGCAGGCTATTGAGCAGGCTGATCTACTCTGCTTGGATGATGTTGATGCTATCGCTGGTTTGCCTGAGTGGGAAGAGGCGGTTTTCCATTGTTTTAATCGATTACATGATGCGAAAGGGCATTTGTTAGTGTCTGCACAACAGACGCCAGCGAATAGTTCAATTCACTTACCGGATTTGCGTTCGAGATTAGCGACAGGGCTTGTGTATCAACTGGTAATGATGACAGATGAACAAAAACAGCAGGCGCTTATTTTACAGGCACAATCTCGTGGGTTAATGCTGACAACGGATGTTGCCCAATATTTACTGCGTCATTATGGGCGTGATATGCCCGCTCTTATGGCGGTTTTACAAGAGTTAGATAAAGCATCATTACAAGCAAAACGGAAGCTGACTATTCCATTTATTCGACAAGTTTTGGCGAATGGCTAGGCAAACACTGACGTTAATTCTTACTGAATTCTCGGCCATTGTCGCCAATCCATTAAATCAATCTCTTTTACCCCAGTCGTTAAGAAAACTGATAAAAAGAGGCCAATTTATCGCGTCTGAAGATAAATTGATGCAGCGCTTAATAGCATTGTTTTCAAAAGAAACAATGCGTTGTGATGACTTTCCAATGGCTAGCTTAAGAGGCGGAACAGCGTTCAGTCTCTGTGTAGATCCATGTTATTTGCAGGCCGATAGAGATCAGCTGTTATTATTTCATCGAGGCTTAACGCTTAAGCCAACTGAAGCTGAGCAACTTATTGATACTATTGCATATCTCTTTGATGATTTAGGTGGGTCTCTGACTATGCATTCCCCCAATCAATGGTTACTGACGATGCCTATCAATCCAGATGTTGAATTTATGGGGCTTGATAGGGTGGACCATCATGCGGTGGTTGAGTTTTTACCTCGTGGTGCTGATGCGGGTTTATGGATCCGTTTATGGAATGAGATTCAGATGGCGCTATTTGATTGTCCGGTGAATCAAACTAGAGAAGCTGAAGGCAAAGTGCCGGTCAATAGTGTCTGGTTCTGGGGGAAGGGTGCCATGCCTACTGAGTGGCAGGCTTGGTCACATGTGTCTGGTCAGGATGAAATACTGGCGTCTTTAAGTGACCATAGTGGTTCGACATGGCGAGATGATATTCATGATTTTTCTAATATTCAGGCAAATCAGGCGCTTCATCTCGTGAACTTTGATTCAGATAAAGATTGGGCTTCGCAATTGGAAGCACTTGATAAAAATTGGTTTACACCTATCTATAAAGCATTGAAACGTTTTCAACTCGATAGCATCAATATCATTATTCCGGGCTGGGGACATTACCAGTTAACCGCTGCATCTGTCTGGAAAATCTGGTTATGAGTGTATTGCCTGACATTGTTAAGCGGTCTCATGATGGCTGGGAAAAGCTCCCTGAGACATGGCCAGACAGTTTGCGAAAAATCATGGCCGCACGCGGGATTACTGATGTGAAGCAGTTATATTTTGAACTGGCTGACTTACCTAGGCCAGAACAACTGCTTGGTATGCAGGCGGCGGTTGAATTATTAGCAACGGCGTTAAAAGAACAATGGAAAGTCACGATTGTGGCTGACTTTGATAGTGACGGTGCCACTAGCTGTGCTTTGGCGATACGTGGTTTACAGTCAATGGGGTTGAAACAGATTCATTATATCGTCCCTAATCGCTTTATCCATGGTTACGGGCTGACGCCGGCTTTACTTGATGATATTCCAGCGCTGGAACAGCCTGACTTACTTGTCACTGTCGATAATGGCATCGCATCCATATCAGGGGTAAAAGCGGCGCATCAACGTGGCATGAAAGTGTTGGTGACTGATCATCATCTTGCCGGTGAGACATTACCGGAAGCCGATGCCATTGTGAATCCTAATCAAGCAGATGATCCATTCCCTTATAAAAACCTGGCTGGTGTGGGTGTCTGTTTCTATGTGTTACTAGGACTAAGGCAGCATTTACGAACAATAGGCTGGTTTGAACAGGCGTCTGTGCCTGAACCCAAAGTGGGGGATTGGCTCGATCTTGTCGCCTTGGGGACAGTTGCGGATGTGGTCCCACTGGATAAATTAAATCGCACCTTGGTCAATCATGGATTGCAGCGGATTCGGCGGGGGAGAGGCTGTACAGGAATACAAGCATTGATTCAAATCGCCGGCCGTGAAAGAGAAAAACTGGTCTCTTCAGATTTAGGATTTAGTATAGCGCCCAGATTGAACGCGGCTGGACGTATGGAAGATATGGGCCTCGGCATTAATTTATTGCTGACAGAGGATGTTCAGCAGGCACTGAATATCGCCACACAGCTGGACAGTATTAATCTGGAAAGGCGCGCTGTTGAGCAAACAATGCAAGTAGATGCATTGAAGATGCTGGAACAGATTGATATTGAAGAAAATACCTTAAGGACCGGCTATTGCTTATTTGATGAAGACTGGCATCAAGGCGTGATTGGTCTCTTAGCCTCTCGCATTAAAGAAAAAACCTATCGTCCGGTGATTGCTTTCGCGCCTGGGAATGACGATGAAGTCAAAGGATCGGCTCGTTCTATTCCTGGCATACATATTCGAGATGTCCTAGCTCGTGTAGCAGCAAAATATCCTGAACTGTTAGAGCGCTTTGGTGGGCATGCCATGGCAGCAGGTTTAACAATAAAGAAAGGGGATTTAGCCCAGTTTAATCAGGCTTTTGAATCTGCACTCAATGAAATGGTGTCATCCGAGACATATTTGCAGCAGTTACCTTCAGATGGTGAACTAAGTGAAGCAGACTGCCAATTATCTTTTGCTGAGCTATTAACAGAAGCCGCACCATGGGGACAGGGATTCGAAGAGCCCAGGTTTCATGGCGTGTTTAAAGTAAGTCATTTTCGTCTGGTAGGGCAGCAGCAGAACCATCTAAGATTGCAACTTGAGATGAATGGGAACAGTCAAATCAATGCCATGGCATTTGGTCAGGATAAACCGAGCTGGTTAGCTGAAAACAGTTTAGTATTAGTCCGTTATAAAATAGCTGTGAACGAATTTCGTGGCCAAAAATCCTTGCAGTTCCTGGTTGATGAATTAATGCCAGCGAATACAGATACACATAACTGACCATCAGTCATATTAGGTAGATAAGCCATGTCCACTCATCAAATTGCTGTGTTTAGTGCCAAGTCATACGATGAACGCTTTTTATTAAAAGCGACTGTGCCTACGATTGAGTTTATCTGTCATGAAGTCACACTCAATCCATCAACCGCGGTGATGGCACAAGGTTATGAGATTGTCAGTGCCTTTGTGAATGATGATTTAAGCCGGGAAACCCTTCATATCTTAGCGTCAGGTGGCACACGACTGATTGCTTTGCGCTGTGCTGGTTATAATCAGGTCGATCTCAGAGCTGCTAAAGAATTAGGGTTGAGTGTGGTCAACGTTCCGGCCTACTCACCCTATGCAGTTGCTGAACATACTATTGCACTGATGCTGTCATTGAGCCGGAAAATTCCTCGTGCCTATAACCGTGTGCGTGATGGTAATTTCTCTCTGGATGGTTTGCTCGGCTTTGATTTTTACCAGAAAAAAGTTGGGATCGTTGGCGGTGGCAAAATCGGTTTATTAGTCGCAGAGAGGATGCGGGCATTTGGTTGTGAGGTGATGGTTTATGAACCTATTAATTCGCAACACTGTATTAAACAAGGCATTCAAACGTCGGATTTAACGACACTTGTGAAACAATCAGATATTATCAGCCTGCATTGTCCGTTAACCAGTGACACTCGTTACATGATTAATCATGACAGCATTGCCAATATGAAAGCGGGTGTTATGTTAATTAACACCAGTCGCGGTGCGTTAATGGATACACGGGCTGTGTTAGATGGGCTGAAATCTCAACAAATTGGCTATCTTGGTATTGATGTGTATGAACAAGAAGGTAGCTTGTTTTTTGAAGACCATTCACTCGATATTATTCAAGATGATTTGTTTCAACGCTTGTTAACCTTTCCAAACGTGTTAGTGACGGGTCATCAAGGTTATTTCACGCAGGAAGCCGTTCAACATATTGCCGAAACGACAGTGACGAATGTGTTGGCTTATCTCAACGGTGAACGTTTACAAAATAGAGTAGGCGTGTGACGGCAGTAACAACACTATTCGAGCGCATCGAAACGACGATGCCTGATTTTAAGGCGCGTCCACAACAGGTACAAATGAGCGAGTTTATTGCTCAGGCCATGTTAAAACCACCACAAAAGCGAATTGCTGTCGTCGAGGCACCGACTGGCGTGGGTAAAACTCTTGCTTATCTGACGGGCACGATTCAAACCGCATTGCTACAAAAGAAAACGCTGGTGATTAGTACGGCGACAGTTAACTTACAACAACAGCTTATTCAAAAGGATTTACCGCGCTTCTCTGCCGCGCTGGAAGAACCTATACGCTTTGTTCAGGTAAAAGGGCGTCGTCGTTACGTCTGTCCGAGTAAATTAAGTCAAACCGCTACGACTCCTGAACAACAATCCCTCAATATCGATGTAGATGAAAAGTATCAGCAGGTGCTTCATCTCGCCCAGGCGAAACAGTTGATGAGCGAGTGGGAGCAGGAAAGCTGGGATGGCGATCGAGATAGCCGTCGCGATAAAATTGATGCAGAACTGTGGCAGCAGATATCGACAGACTCAGAAGGCTGTGCCGGAAAAAGCTGTTCCTTTTATATGCGGTGTCCCTACTATAAATTACGTCGTGAAATGACGGCTGCTCAGGTTATCGTGGCAAACCATGATTTAATTTTAAGCGATGCCGATCTGGGGGGCGGACTGGTATTGCCAAATCCGGAAGAAATCCTGTTTGTATTTGATGAAGCCCATAACTTGCCACGAAAAGCGTTGGATCATGCCGCCAAAGCATTAAATTTTATTCAGCTTTATCAAACTACTGAAACAGCAGACAGTGTGCTGAAAAAAATTCCATCCGCTTTAGCTTATCGACAACATGATTTTGGTTATATGCTGTCAGAATTACGACGGGACTTACCGGCAGTCATCAGCCATCTGCAACAGATTGAGACGATTTTGCACAGTGATGGCGTCGTGCAGGATTTATTAGAAAAGCATATCAGTGAGCCGCGTATTTTCTGGAATAGTCCCTTGGTGAATGCCTTATTAATCCCGTGTCAGGGGGTATTGCAGCGAGCCAATTCCATATACAAACATTACTCGGTATTAGCAAAATGGATCAAAGAGGGACTGGAAAAAACACAATTATCCAATAAAGTGGGTGAGGCCTTATTGCCACAAGTGGGCACCGTCCAGAATATATTCGGTTACCTGATTGATTTTATGGCTTTATTTCTCGAGCCAGATCAGGAGGACCGCCCGCCTAATGTGCGTTGGCTTTCGGTGGAATCGTTTTCTAAGCAGCAAACCTTGGTCATCCATGCTGGCCCGATGACCGCTGCCTACTTTCTTGATCGAAGTTTATGGTCACGTTCCTATGGTGTGGTGCTGACCTCGGCGACTTTACGGGGTATGGGCTTGTTCCACCGTTTTAGACTTGACTGCGGTTTGCATCGCTTTGATGAACAGCATTTTCTCGCCGTGCCATCGCCGTTCAACTATCAAAAACAAGCGATCCTGCATATTCCTGATATGCGCTTTCAGCCAAATGAACAACAGCAGCAATGGCAACAGGAAGTCGTTACAAAACTGACCGATATTATTGATACAAAAGAGGCAACTCTGGTGCTGTTTACCTCAAAACTGGTCATGGAGGCGGTATACAGACAATGTCCAGCAGCAATTACAGCCATAACTATGGTGCAGGGCGATAGTTTGTCACCTAAAAATATGGTGCATCGGCATATTCGTCAGATCGAATCAGGGAAAGGCAGTATTATTTTTGGTTTGGATCGGTTTGCAGAAGGTGTGGATCTCCCCGGTCATTTATGCACGCATGTGATTATTACTAAACTGCCATTTCCTGTATTTACCAGACCTATAGAACAGGCGAAACAAGAGTGGATAATCCGTAAAGGGGGGCAGCCTTTCACTGCGCTGTCATTGCCAGCCGTGAGCGTAAAACTCATTCAGGCATGTGGCAGGTTACTGAGAAAGGAAACCGATTCGGGAAGAATTACTATTCTTGATAAACGTTTATTAACAAAAGGTTATGGTAAAAAACTGCTGGCACATCTACCCGATTATCAACTTGAACAGTCTTAATTGCTAATCCTGCAGGTCATATCTTCCCGTCGAGCAGGAAGCGCTTCCTAAATCAAAAGGATTTTCTGTCATGGCGAATGGGAGGTTCTGCTGCATCTATTTCATCCTCATTATTCTATTCTATTTCCTAAGCTAGATAGTCCTAGAACAACTGAATTTTATTTAACCTGAGGAAGGAATCTGAAATGAAAAAAACAACTCTTGCTGCTTTAACTGCATTGAGCCTTGTCGTAGCGCCTGCATTTGCTGATATTGAAAGCAGAACATTTTCTGAGCAATTACAGTTACAAAAAACACAGTTACGCCCACATGCTTTCAACTTTTTCTCTGACCGTTACATGCAAATACAAGCAAAAAAACAGCCTGTTGTTTTAAGTTTCAAAGAGCAGTTGGATAGCCAAAAATCACTGCTGCGCAAGCAACAGTTCAACCCTGTCAGTGATGCTTATTTACAGACGCACGCTCGTCAATCATAAGCACGTTTCAGATTGAAATAAAAAACCCGGCGAAAGCCGGGTTTTTTTATGCCTTATTCAGTACGGCTGGTGACTTCTAATAAGTGATAACCAAACTGTGTTTTTACAGGGCCTTGTACAGTTTTGACTGGAGCAGAAAAAACCACTTTATCAAACTCAGGCACCATCATTCCGGGACCAAATTCCCCTAAGTCTCCACCTGAACGACCAGAAGGGCATGAAGAGTGTTCTTTAGCAATATCAGCAAAATCGGCACCTTGTTCGATTTCACGTTTAAGTTCTAAACAGATTTCTTCACTATCAACCAGGATATGTCTTGCTGTTGCTTTTGCCATGTTATCTCTCTAATTTGTGATAAAGGCCGCATTATATCAGTTTAGGCAAATTTACGGAGGCGACTCAGTAAGGCTTGAGCTGTGACTTCTGATGATTGTGGGTTTTGTCCAGTGATTAATAAACCATCCTCACAGCAGAACGGAGCCCAGTCATCAGCTTTATGATAGTAGCCACCAGCGTCTTTTAATTCATCCTCAAGTAAAAATGGAACAACATCGGAAAGGCCCACAGCATCTTCTTCTGAATTTGAAAACCCAGTGACTGACAGGTTTTTAACCAATGGTTCTTCGGTGAGTGTTTTTACATTGAGTAACACGGCTGGTGCATGGCAGACTGCGGCCACTGGTTTATCTTGAAAGATGAATTGCTGAATGAGTTCAATCGATTTCTCAGAGACAGTCAGATCCCATAAAGGACCATGGCCTCCTGGATAAAACACCGCATCATAATCGTCTGCCTGAACACTCTCTAAGACCAGAGTATTGGCAAGTGCTGCTTGAGCTTCTTTGTCTTGCTTGAAGCGTGTTGTTGATTCTGTTTGTGCGTCTGGATCGTCACTTTTGGGATCCAGTGGGGGCTGGCCACCCTTTGGGCTGGCAAGCGTGATGTCAACGCCAGCATCTTTGAATACATAATACGGAGAGGCAAACTCCTCTAACCAGAAACCGGTTTTTTTACCTGTATCACCTAAGGTATCGTGAGATGTCAAAATCATTAAAATTCGCATGTGTCTCCCTTTTTGTATGTTGTCTTATGGGGCTGTATTGACCACTAACATTTGTGTGGCGCCTTTTTGAAACTGGTAGTCGACTGTCTGTTGTTTTACCTCGTGCCCTTGTCGACTTAATTCTTTTACTATTAAGCCTAGATGAGGTGAGGGTGTATTGTCCAACCCAACAAGAGGGTAGACTCTGACTTGGCTCGCAACTCGACAAAGTTCATGCATCGAATCGAGATGAAATTGAGCATCGAAATGTTCACTATATAAAAACAAAAAATGTGAGCATAGCGCCAAGTCGAACTGCTTATTTGCAAAAGGTAATTCTGGTAGTTGAGCAGAAATGTAAAAGGGAGATGATGCTGGCATGGCATAGTCATCTAAAAACAGTTGCATCGATCGCATTCTCTGCTGATACAAGGCCTCGGGATTAGCGAAAGCTGTCCAGAAAAAATCATCTTGATGTGCTTTTACCTGACCGATAACTTCCTCTGCCACCACATTAATACGTGTTTTAATCTCCTCAGCAGTAAACTGATAGAGGGGATCCACAGACGTGACCTTTGCCCCTTGTTTTCTTGCTTCAGTATTAAAACTGGCTGGTCCATCAGCACACGCCAATATAGACGATTGCAACTCACTTTCGCGAAGTAGAAACATGTCTTGATATTCCTGCAGACTTCGTCCCCAGGGCACGGTCGTATTCAGTTGCATATAAGATTGTAAGTATAGGTAGTGATTCTCAAGTAGCGTAATGACCACTATGAAAAATTATTTAATAATAAATGGTTATTCAGTAATGACTAAGGTGATATCTTCAAAATCGATTTCATCACCTGGGATAATTTTTCTGCGCTTGCGTGTTTCTAATTCACCATTCACAGAAACGAGGCCTTGTTCTATGAATAGCTTGGCCTCAGCACCACTGGCTGCAATACCTTCAAACTTAAGCACTTTATATAACTCTACGGGTGAGCTGGTCAGCTCTACTTCGATTGTCTGGGACATAGGTCGCTTCTCTCAAAAAATACCCATCATAAAGGGTATCTATGACAGGGTGATAACGATTTGTGAAGTCAACACCACTAATTTATCTCGTACTGTGAATTAAGTCGCGCACTATTAACTCAGATACTTATATATTGGCTGAGTTAACACGGAGTGTTTGTGAATGAAATTACTGGTAAATCTAATACAAATTTTGGTGATTGGGGTGATCATTTATCCCATCTTTTATATATGGGAGACGGAGCATATTGATAATTTCTGCCGTGAAATCAAACCAGGCATGACGGATGTAAGACTGATGGAAGTTGCTGATGAATATCATCTCAAGTTGAGCGGTTTGGAAGAAGGATATGTAGAAAAAGGGCATTGGTTGGCCGAAGTTAGAGCCAAGTCGACCATTTCTGATTACCGTTGTGCGATCAGCGGTATAGCCAATAAAGTCGCTAATGCCAGAATCATCGATGAAGAATAGACACCTTATCAAAGAGATAAGGTGTCTATTAGTCTTTTATGCACCAACGTAATTAATCAGAATACCCGCAGCCACGGCTGAGCCGATGACACCGGCAACGTTCGGTCCCATCGCGTGCATTAACAAAAAGTTATGCGGATCAGATTCCAAGCCAAGCTTATTCGATACACGAGCTGCCATAGGTACAGCAGAAACACCTGCCGAACCAATCAGTGGGTTGATAGGTTCTTTAATCAGCTTGTTTAACACTTTAGCCATGATGACACCTGATGCCGTACCAATAGCAAATGCGCCCATACCCAGAACCAAAATCCCTAGAGTTTGTAAATCCAGGAATTTATCAGCACTTAATTTTGAGCCTACAGCTAATCCTAAAAAGATGGTGACTGTATTAATCAGCGAGTTTTGAGTCGTATTACTTAAACGATCCACTACCGCACATTCTTTCATTAAGTTACCAAAACAGAACATACCGAGTAATGGCGCTGCATCGGGTAGTAAAAAGGCGACAAGAATCAGTAATAACAATGGGAAGACGATTTTCTCACGTTGTGAAACGTGACGCTGTTGTACCATTTTTATTTTGCGCTCTGATTCGCTAGTCAGCGCACGCATGATAGGAGGTTGAATTAATGGCACTAATGCCATGTATGAATATGACGCTACAGCAATAGCACCCAATAAGTCTGGGGCAAGCTTACTCGCCACATAAATAGATGTTGGTCCATCTGCACCACCGATAATACCAATCGCTGCTGCGTCAGCCAGACTAAAGTCAAAAATACCATAATGAGCTAAAACAACAGCGCCCATCAATGTCGCAAAAATACCAAACTGAGCGGCAGCTCCAAGAAACAGCGTTTTGGGGTTGGCAAGCAATGGACCAAAGTCCGTCATGGCACCGACACCCATAAATATAATGAGTGGGAAGGCACCACTTTCAATACCGACACTGTAGAAAATATGCAAAATACCATTGGCTTCTGCCAAACCAGCACCTGGAATATTGGCTAACACACCACCAAAACCAATAGGTACCAGTAATAACGGCTCGAAGTTTTTCTTGATGGCCAGATACAGCAGCAACATACCAATAAGAATCATGACACCTTGGCCTGGTGTCATTTGGTTAAAACCTGTTACTTGCCAGAGATGAAGTAGTTTATCCATAAGATCCCCCAATTAAGCGATAGTGGCCAGCTGATCACCGACTTTGACGGAATCACCTTGTTTAACAAAAATGGACGACACCGTCCCAGACTTGGAAGCCACAATTTGTGTTTCCATTTTCATCGCTTCGAGAATTAACAGGGTGTCACCTTCGTTGACTTGTTGACCGACGCTGACTTCAATTTTCCAGATATTGCCTGACAACGGCGCTTCAACGGGGTCACCTTCACCTGCCGGTGTACTCTGAGCTGGCGCGGGTGATGAGGATTCAACATGACTGATATCACCACCTTCATTCACTTGAACGACGTAACTCTGACCATTGACTTTAATGGTATAAGTTTCTTGTTCCTGACTTGCAGAACGATTGGCTGATGGTGTGTTATCGATAACAGGAACAGGTTCAAATGCATCTGGGTTGTGACGGTTTTTAAGAAATTTAAGACCAATTTGTGGAAACAGGGCATACGTTAAAACATCATCGACTTGATGTTCGCCTTCTGCCAGGTTAATTTGTTCTTCATCGGCGACAGCAAGGAGTTCGGTGGTGAGTTTTTCCATCTCTGCTTCAATGAGATCAGCAGGACGACAACTGATAGGCTCGGCGCCTTCCAGAACGCGATCTTGAAGCTCTTTATTGAATGCCGCTGGCGCTGCACCATATTCACCTTTCAAAATGCCGGCGGTTTCTGCCGCAATGGTCTTGTATCGTTCGCCAGTCAGCACATTGATAACGGCCTGTGTACCGACAATTTGTGAGGTAGGCGTGACTAGAGGAATAAAGCCTAAGTCTTCACGAACACGTGGAATTTCTTTTAAAACTGCATCCATTTTATCTAACGCATTTTGCTCACGCAGCTGACTTTCCATATTCGTCAGCATACCGCCAGGCACCTGTGCAACCAAAATACGTGAATCTACACCACGTAATGAACCTTCGAACTGGGCGTATTTTTTTCTCACATCACGGAAGTAGGCGGCGACTTCTTCAAGGAGTTCGATATTAAGACCCGTATCGCGATCCGTATCCTCAAAAATGGACACCACAGATTCTGTTGCCGAGTGACCGTAGGTCATAGACATCGATGAAATAGCCGAATCAACATTATCGATACCGGCTTCCACACACTTCATAATTGTGGCGGTTGATAAGCCAGTAGTGGCGTGAGACTGCATATGAATTGGGATATCAATCGTTTGCTTAAGGCTTTGAACTAATTCATAAGCCACATAAGGCTTAAGCAAACCAGCCATATCTTTAATACATAAAGAGTGGGCACCCATGTCTTCAATACGTTTAGCCATGTCTAACCACAAATTTAGATCATGAACCGGACTGATGGTGTAAGCGATAGTACCTTGAGCATGACGGTCATTTTCCAGCACAGCTTTGATGGCTGTTTCCAGGTTACGCGGATCGTTCATCGCATCAAACACGCGGAACACGTC